>NZ_CP123446.1:0-212403 GCF_029866945.1 Halopseudomonas sp. SMJS2
AAGAACTGGTTCCGATGAGCCCAGATGCGCTCAGGGCTGAAATGGAATCACGGGGCTGGACTGCTGATTTATTGGCCCAGCGCTGGGGAATGACCAAGCGACGGGTACAGCAGATTGTTGCGGATGCTGATCGTCCACGGTATTACGACGATGCTGTAAGAGCGCTCCCAATCATAGCTAAGGGGTGAAATATACTTCTTGCATTGGCGTGAAGTATATTTCATACTGTGCCCATCAAGACGAAACACCGAGGAAACCAGGACATGACACTTACCAATGAGCAGATCGACGAACTGGAACGGTTAGCACTTGACGCCACTCCCGGCCCTTGGAAGGTTGATGCGCTACAAATCGGTGCTCGGTTCAACATCGAGCTACCTGATGGCTCCGAAGCCATCGCCATGACGCAGCAGCTTGCAGGTGACCGCCTGAATGAGAAACGGGGTGCAAACGCTGACTTCATTGCCGCAGCCAACCCTCTGACGGTTCGTGCGCTAATCAACCAGCTGCGGGCTGCGCAAGCTGGCGTGAATTGATTGAGGAAAACATTCGATGAGTCGTAGAAAGTCCCTGGCAACGCTTACAGACGGCAAATATCTCGCCAAGTGCAGGCAGACCACCGCCCTTAATGCTGGCATGAACGGACATCTGTCCGTTTGGCCTGAGGCTCTGATGGAAGTGAAGGGTAAGGAAGCCTTCTTCTACCGTGACGGGAAGGTCGTGTGGTCTTGCAGCATGCTTTATGCAGCGAATCAGTTTGATGTGACGCCAATAGTTAAGTCATAGGAAATCAATATGGCCGGTAGCATAGAAATTCGCTGTCCTCACTGCGGCTACGCTCATGCCCAGGCCAGCCCATCAAAGGGACTTTGGTGCTCGAATTGCAAGAACGGCACTAAGCCAAGCTGATCAAGGAAAACGCCCCGTGACCAAGCAGGATCTGCCTCAACTCTCCAAGCCAAAGCAGGGCTTGCCATGCAATGGTTGCGGCTACTGCTGTAACTCCGAACCTTGCGCACTTGCCAAGGAGTTTTTGCATTGCGCAACAGGCCCCTGCATTGCACTAGAAGTGGTCGAGGGCCGGTTTGTCTGTGGCTTTGTTCGCAATCCACTGGAGTATCTTTTCATGGTCGCCCACCCCGACCAGCGGGGCTCTGTATTGGATGCACCACCTGATATGGATGAAGGCCACCAGCTCTCTGTCAAAATCGCAACTGCATTAGGTCTTGGGCAGGGTTGCGATGCAGAAGATGACATCCAATCCGCTTTATGGCCGTTAATTTTTAAATCGGCCTGATTGTTCGAGGAAATCCCAGCAATGAACAAGGCCCGACGCAAGCAGCTGTCTGAAATTGCCGAGCTACTGCAAGAGCTGCGAGACCGCATCGAGCAGTTGCAGGAAGAAGAACAGGAAGGCTTCGACAACCTGCCCGAAGGCCTACAACAAGGCGAACGTGGGCAGGCAATGGAGCAAGCCGCCGAGCAGATGGGCACCGCCCTAGACTCGATAGATGAAGCCGTTCAAGCCCTGGAAGAAGCCCAGGCGTGACCAACCCCAGTTATCAAGGAAATCACTATGTCGAAGCATCAGGTACGTGACACGTCTGGAGCCCTGGCATATCTGACCGACTGCACGCTCGCGACGGTCACCAATCTGGCGATGAAGAAGTCCGCTTCAAAGTCTGAGCTTCGCCGCCAGATCAACATTGCGCAGATTGCTATCGATTGGATGGATCAGTTCGGGGTGGACTATTCCCACACCCGCGCAGCAGATGTGAAAACGCTCGGCGGTAAGGTTGAAATCTGGGCTGAGCAGTTCAAGCCGTAAGTCAAAGGAAAACCCGCCATGCTTCCTGCCATAGCTTTGCGCAAGACACTTGATTGGATCGACGGCGTGCCTAGCGAGGCCCCGCTGCCAGCAATGCCGGGGTTCGACCGAGATTGGATCGAATCTCTACTTGATGGCAAGCTTGATGGCTGGGCGTCACTGACAGTTGAGCAGGCTCTTGAAATGACTATCGAGTGGGTTGAAGCAGTTCCGGTTGACATACGGGCTACCCTGCCACCGTTCGATGTGTCTGCCCCCAAAGCAATTGCTAAGTAAGCGGAGAATACCATGCGAGATCTACTCCAGCCGACCACTGAGCCTGCCCGTAGCATCTACGCAGCTTTCCGGAAAGAGGCGAAGAAGAGAGAAGGTCGAAGTGTTGAAGAGTGGATGGCTGCGGAAGTTGCTTCTGTTCACCGGGAAGCAGTTCGCCAAGCCAACGCACTCGGTTTGCGCGTCCCTTCTATGGAACAGATTAAAGCTGCGGAGCGCTATGCTATGGGCTCCACAGACTATGGTGCAAAGTGGGCCTACAAGGTCGTTGATGCCATGCATACATCGACCAAGGCAGAGGAATCCTCAGCTTTCTGGCCAACTGATCGAGGTAACGGCATGACTGAATTACAGAGGGTTGCACGGCGCACAAACTTGATGTGGTTTTGGGGGGGGCTAGCAATTCTGCTCATCGCATTGGCGGGCTCGCTTGCGATATGGGTATATCCGTTCGTTGGACCTGATATGCGCACCACGTTCTGTGCGTTTCTTGTACCGTCTGGAGGCTTCGGGCTGGCTGCAACGTTGATGGGGTTGCATGACCTGAGAGCCGCCAAGAAAAGAGATTGGTAGTGACCACTCCCAAACATGGAAACCAGATAATGAGTAAATTTGTCACCTACGTCATCCGCCTCCCGGAAACCCAAAAGGCAAAGCGCCGGATCGTTAATGGTGTGCTGGAGCTGGTAGAGAAGCACGGCGGCGAAATCACCAGCGGATCAGATGAAGACGAAATGACCATCCTAGATATGATCGAGCAGCACGACGACTTTGCGGACTATATCGCTGAAGAAGCCCGAGCTAAGGCCAAAGAGCTTCATGCGTCTGCGGCAAACTGATCTAGGAAAAAACATGTCTTTCAAAATGAAATCTGCTACCGGCGAAGAAGTGGCCGTGAAACTAGCTGAAGACGCAGGTTCCGGCAAAGGCAAAAGCTTACTGCCAGAAGTCTCCCGGTCGATTGAGCAGGCAGAACAAGAACGGCTTAAGCTCAATCGAGAGTATTTCGAGGATGGCTGTTTGTGCATCCACACGTCGAAGAGCCTGCAACTCTGCCCGACCAATATGGCTGACGCGGAAGCAGTGGCGTTCTACGAGCAAAACTGCAAGTGCTCACGCAACTACGTCCTAAGTTGAGAGAGAACAGCCATGAGCCACCTACAGGCCCACAGCTTCCACGCTCACGCTGAAGACGACAATGGCATGCCCAATTATGCCTACGAACTCTTTTACCAGCAGGGCATGTCGTGCTACCGATGGGGGCTGCCCCGCCCGTATGTGCTCCAGGCTCTTCGGGCGGTGAGCGCCAGCTATATGCAACGGTTCGGGCCTGTTTCCTTCTGGCAGCTCCGCGCCTTCGCCTATGGCTTGCGCGGGCTTGACTGTGCAGGGCTACGCCAACGCGCCGCACCTGTTGAGTACCGGTGGCCGCTACCGCCAGATGCAGCCTGGCAGGTTGTGGCTTGCCTTTACCCGGATGGTCTCTGTGATCTTGATTTCGTTCACCCAGTCAGTCGCCGGTTTTGGTCGGAAGAAAACGGATTTCTCGAACTCCCGTCCTATGATCCCCCCACCCTAGGCGGTTGGTGGTTTGAAGAAATGGGTTTCGAGATCATGCGCATGCAGCTTGCCATGCAGGTACAGATCACCGACCGACCAAGCGCACATTTGAAGTCGGTCAAATTGTTCGAGTAAATACGCGGCAGCGTATTAACAGGAGGTGGGTATGGACGATAAAACAGTGCAGCGAAAGCTCGACCAGCTCACGAAAATTGCCAACGAACTGCATGAGGAAGCGCAGCGCCGTTACGGTCAAGAAGCTCAGCTTTTCTTTGAGGCGGAAGGCTCATTCCATATTATGCAGCGCGATGCTGATGGGCCGAGCAGAGAAAGGCAAAAAGGGGTCATGTTCTCAAGCAACGGCTATTGCTCGATGAATTGCGGTGCTTGGTAGACAAGACGAAGGAGGAAATGTCCTTGCTCGCCAGGGGCCTTTCGCTAGCAGCTTTTGGGGCTGCTGCCGAAAGCAACCAACAATGGAAAACAAGGCATGGCTATTTCGATTGCAAAACTCAAATCAATTAAAGCTGAACAGGGCTGGCTTAATATGTTCGGGATTGCCTTGGTTATCTTCGGCGGACTCCTGTTTCTTCCCGGCTCGGTGATCATCGGCTACTTCAACATGAAAGCTGCCGGCATCGCTCTTGTTCTCTGCATCTGTCTGGTGAGCATCGGCTGCGCGGTGATGAAAAATCGCCACGCCGCTGATACCGGCGAATAGTTCGAGGAATTCACGATGGATAACAGCGCACCCGTAGACACCCACAGCTTGTACAACACGATTAGCCACGAGCATCTGGACGGGCTTGTTTCTTGGGCTAGAGGCGAATTTCCCAATGCAGGGTTGAGCCTTGTGGAGTGTGCTGATGGCCGATGGTTTGTCGAGGTAGATCACGGTCATGCTTATGACCACCTCGCAGGTGTATCCAGGCCATCGATCACACCCTACATCGAACCTATTTTCTTTCAGTCTGAGGCCGAAGCGCAGGAATTTGCGTTCATCTGTATCAAGCAGGTGTACCCAGAGCTTAAAACAAAAGAACTGTCCGAATACTACTCGGATGATGACGATGAATAGTTCGAGGAAAACACCCATGACAGCCGAACTTGATTTGAATGTTGAGCCTATCGCACAAGTTATTGACGACCTCGCTGATGACCTACGGGCGCGTGCGGCAGTCCTATCGCGACACGCAGCCGCCCTTCGTGAGTCGGGTGATCTTGACGAGGCGGTTTCTGCAATCCAGGTCGCTGTGAATACAACGAACATGCGTCTTGATCTGCTTGTAAGTCGCCCAATCCGTGAGTTGCAGCGTGCTTCCAAACGCACTGATGTGTCCACCGAAGATAAATAGGAAAATGGCATGGCAAGTAAAAAGTTGGTTCGGCTGGCCAGTGCTGCCGCGAAGGCCCAGGCGAGAGCTAGTGACGCGCAGCGAAAATGGGTTGAAGCGTTCGAGGCTGAGTATGGCCACAGCGATATTTCAGACGCCTTAGTGGAGTTAATCGACTACGCGCAGGGCGAGGGTGAAAGCGCCCCCATAACCTCTGAATTTATTGAAGAGCACTCCGCCCCAGGTATGTCCTGAGAAGATAGGGGAAACCAAGCATGCACTCGAATATGACCCACGAACAGGTTCTAACTTTGTTGAAGTCGGCGGCTAATCCAGATGAGCGCGTCTTGCTCGATGATGGAGAGTTTTTCGTTGAGCACAACGTCAATTGTTCGCTAGATAGCGGCAATGGCTTCTTGTCAGCGCGATCTAGTGGTGACTGCCTGGGCGGTTACGCTCAGCGGGTAGATGGCATGTGGGATGCCGACACCGCGAAATGCCCTTGCTACAGCGGCGATACCGACTGTACGCCGCTTGGACCATTTGAATCGCGAGACGAAGCCATAGCCGCGCTATGGCTGAGCCGTCTGACCGCATATTCAAAAATTTAAGGAAAGTAGGAAAACGACGATGGCCACGCATTTTGATCCCTACCCTGACGACGATGAAGCCGAGCGCGCGCCATGCGGCACTTGGCTCGGGGAAGCAAGCGACGGCAGTAGCAACTGGGCGCACGTCGATTGCGGCCTGTGCAAAAAATTGAAGGCCAAGATCATCGCCGCGCACGAGGCAAGCGAAGCCGCCATCGTCGACCAGATGGGCGATATGGCGGCGTATATGCGCGTAGGCACGGCGGATTGAGCAAGGTCACAAGGTTTATCAAGGAATTACGGATTCACGGAAAACACTTATGAAGATCAAACCTGGGCTCTTTGAACTGGTAATCGCTATCACGTTGTCTGTTGTCCTTGCGACAGCAGGTAAGTCGTGGACGGAAGGTCTGTTTCTAGCCGGTTACCTTATGGTGATAGCAAGCATCCCCTTGTTGGCACTCAACTACTTCGGGTTGCCTGCAAAATACAAGGCCTCAATACCCAACTGCCTCCTACTGCCGTACAGCACTTTTTTAGTAGTTCTGCCGAGGGTACTGTTGCTGCCGCTCGCGGAGCATCTAAATGTGCCTGGGCGTCGGCAAAAGGAAATTGACGAATAGTTAAGGGAAACCGCCGCCTGCTATGCCTCGCCTCCTACCAGACAACATCACCATCCCTAGCTACGATGCCTATCAAGTCAGGATCGTGCGAGGGGACCATGAATACTCTGCTACATTCGCTTGGTCGCGATTCGACAGCAACGAACAGGCGCTGCATGCGGCGGTGAACTGGCGTGACCAGATTCTTGCCCAACTACCCGATCCTGGAAATGGGCGAGGGGGCTTTCGCACCTCCCCGATGGCACACAAGCGCAGCTTCGGGCGTGTCGGGATCACGCGCTATCTGAAGAAGGATCGTCGCCGCTCTGGCAGTCCAGTATATCTGGTGTACGGGATCAATTGGACGGACAGCGATGGCAGCGCACGGGTAAAGCAATTCCAAGTTGGCCGCATCGGCACTTTCGAGTGGCATCAAGAGTTGCATGCCTCTCTCACTGCTGAGGCATTCAGAACCGAATGGGAGTTTTGCCGCAGTACCGGACAGGTCTTTGAGCCAGACCGCTATCACGGATGGACAGAGGTGGAGCTGTATCCATTCTTGCCACCGACCACGGTAATCTCATCGTGAAGGCTTGGGTTTGCGGCAACCCGTGAAACGCTGATCTCATCATTGTACTGATCAAGGAAAACACGGCCATGCCCAAAGAAGTGACCCACGAAATGCTCGCTGCTGCGATGAAAAAGGCAGTTGAAACAGGGCTTGTGGCTAAGGGTGCAGTCGATACTGAAACCTACATCAAAAATTGGGAAGCCCTGAAGGCTTCAATTCAGGCTGCACTTGATGCCGCTGAATGAGAGGAAAACAGCAATGGGCATGCAAGAGCAAGAACCTGAGTTTTTGCCGTTCGATTTCGTCTACGCCGGTCGTCGCGCCTTGAAAGGCAACAAGCCAGGTGCGGAGATTTTTCGCATTGTTGACGGTTGGCTTGCTGACAGTTTTGTGTTTGCCAGCAAATCGCTGAAAGGCAATGTCATCGGCGGGGTGTATCGCGGTGCGCAGTTTACCGACAGCCAAGCCCGTAGCTTGGGTGCGGTGACTTTCGTAGAACGGTGGAAGGATCAGCTCGCCTGCATCGACTGGCGGGCCGTGATGAAGCGTTTGAGGCCGATCAGCGTCGTCTCAAGCTGGAAGCGGACGCTAAGAAGGTCAACGAGGTAGAGGCTATGTTGCTGCCCTTGCGCAAGCTCTACGCCTCCTACTCCCGGCAGTACGACAATGCCGGTAAAGAAGCGCTGGAACAGGCGGTTTTGCGTGCGCTTCGCTCGCCACCGCGAAAAGGTGAATTGGAGTAGGAAAACGAGCATGAGTAAGCATCCAGAGGCAGGAATCGCCAAATTTCAGTGAGCAACCTTCGCAGTTGGGCTATTGCTGGTCGCCCTTGGCTGGTTTGCGCTTGGAATGGTTCTCAGCCCCCAGGTTCGGAAAGATCTGTTTGGTGATCGTTTCGAGCGTTCCGACGCGCAAACTGAGAGTTAAGTTCGAGGAAATCTGGTGGTGACACACGCCGGCAGGCTTGAAGATGGACTTGCGTCTTCGGCAACCAGTGAGACGCTGAACTCATCGACGAATTGATCAAGGAAATCCGTATGGGCTGGAAGAGACTCAAGGAAGCCTTCGGCGTCAATCACAACATCTGCGTAACCTCCAAAGGCATCTGCATCGGCAGCGGCTATGTCCACGACATTGTGGTTGTCGATCCGATTTCTGGCATCGTGCGGGAGAACGACGCCTTCGGGCGATTTCTCTCGCATTATTACCCTGCGCTAGCCGCTGCTACGCCGGCTATAATTCTCGGCCTCATTCAGGCCGAAGACACCTTCACAACCGCGATCCCGGTGTACACCTACGATGGTGCCGACATTATCGAGAAACACTGCGAAGCTCTGGGCTGGCCGAATGTGACACATGACGGCGACCTCATGTACGAGAACCAATACAGCGCCGATCGGGACGTTGTGATCGGGTGGGCCAAGCGGAATGCTGAGCTTGAAACCAAGCACCTGGAAGAAACCATTTTGCGAGTGCTAGAACACCAGGCAGATTTGCAGAAGCGGCTGGCCAGCGCTCGGGCTCACTCGGATCGACTTGCAGTCAATCACCCGTCTATCCCTGCCGCCTCCTACTGATCGGAAACCAATGAGCAAATCCATGAAAAGCAAAACACAAATCCACCGCGATATAGCTGTGCTCCTGGGCATAGCTTGTGTTGTTGATGGCGCGGTCTATCGGATTGCCGTCGAGGACAATTTGTTGGTCGTTGAGGAAGTCGCCGGTCAACAGGCTGATGGTTTGAAGATCATCGTCGCCCCCATGGAAGCAAAGACACTTCACTGATCGAGGGAACCAATCAGGACCAAACAAAATGGGATTGAAAATGTAATGAGAGCAAAGGTAGCGTTGCTCGAGCCTTGTATCCTCATGGAGGCCATGTGATCCTCATGCAGAGCGTGATTTACCCACTCCTTGACGAATTCGGCTATCCGGCGTCGATAAAGGCCGTGCTTGCCGAGGGAGATGGTTACCAGCTCAATACGCCTTCACGCACGATAGCGTTGGGTTGCATCCCCTCTTGGCATCACTGGCATTTGTTCAATACCGGCAACCACGGCACCGGCAATGGCGGTGAGGTCGTTCTGGATATGATCAGAGGGCTGGTGTCAGTGCAGGAGTTCGCTAACTGGACGTGTGATATTACTGAGGTGTCGGGGCTGGGTGCAGCGAAGTCCCCCCTTGAGCGTTACCTCACCATGGACGCTTTCGCAGAGAGCTGTTGCGCTGAGTTCATTCATCCGCTGACGGAGAGCCGGTTAAGGGAAAACCTTGCCCATAACCAGGTTAGGATTTTGCGGGATGAAGGCAATGATTATTTTGTGCAGCACGATTGGGACGGTCGGGTTTTTCTTGCCAACGATGGCGGGGCTCACCATTTCGCTGCCGCCCAGTATGTCGCCAGGCGATTGAGTATCCCGGTACCACTGAAAGCCAAGCTGTACAGACACCGAATCAATCCTGTCGCCGTAAAGCGGTTGCGCGTTGCCTATGAGATATTCGCTATACCGACTGGCCTGAGTTTGAGTGAACGCTGTTGGGCGGGATTGCGGCGAGTTGGTGCCAACTCTCATTTGATGCAGCTCCCGAGTCAGCACGCCAGCCATCATGCGATTTTCCTGCCTCGATGCAATGCTCGATCCCAGCGCGTGGCCAATGCGATGCGTGAGGGTGGGCTCACTGATCTTGGCCTGCACCTGTCAATGCTGGCTCAGGGTGACCGATGAGGTCTCTACGCAAACAATCATATTGGGATACGACGAAGTATCTATCGTGGCCCTGGTCATTAAACAGCCCCGTAGTCCGTACTCCTACACCAACCGGGACACCTGAAAGCTGCTCCTTTCCAGCACGACCCGGGGAAACGGAAGATGAACTGTATACCCGTTGCCTCCATTACAGGGATGTTCGCGGTCTTAAAATATGGGGTGCAGCTCGCTGGGAAGAGATGTTACGAGTTAAAGCACGATCAGTCGCCCGGCATCGAAAAAAACAGACTGGTCCTATCAACGGAGTGACCCTTTCATGTCTGCCCAACAGGGCTCCTGCTTGGGTAGCCCAGTGGTACGAGCTTCAACCCGACGGAAAGCGCAAGAAACGCAAAAAGCAATATAGTTTCGGGACAGAGAAGGCTCAATACGGAACATCCAAGCAAGCCATGGCGGCGGCAATCGAAAAGCGGCTGGAGAAAGAAAAGAGGTGGTACACCGTGTCTGGAAAGAATGATGACCGCAAGGTAAGTAAGCTTTGATCGCGATTGAAGCCCTATTTAGGAGCGGCCCCTCGCCCCCGGCATCATCTCGATTCAGGCTTTCTTCCCCTCTTTATCCTCCCGATACCTACTGACTCTGTGTCGCAGCAACCCACGCTTTGACGTGGAGGATGGCTCAGGCGTAGTTCAGGACGCGGCCTCCACGATGGACCAACAGCCGAGCCAGAAGTCCGGACGCTGCTTGGAGGCTACTGCCTAAGGAGGGTCGTCATCGCCGCATTGGTTCTGCCGAAGTACATTCACCCTCTACGCCTGGTCCAGATCCCCCGCCAGCTCGGCACGACATTCAGGAGTGAAGAATAGAAATGAGCTTTGAAATGAGCGTTCAGAGCCATTCCATTTCCTTACACGTCCAGAATTCGTGGCCGGCGGAAAGTCGGTTACCAACATGGGACGTCACTAGCTCTCGGAAAGTACGCGGTCCTCTATCGAAAAATTGCCGAAAAAGCCTCGCGCTCCATCAGCCGTTGATAATAGCGGCTCATTGGATTCGGTAGAGCAATGTCCTCGTTCACAACGCGGTGAAGAACCGGCATCAGGGTGCAGTCAGCAACGCCGATCTCGTCTGACAGTAGAAACGACTTGGAATGAATGATCCCAGAGAGCAGGTCTATCTGAGACCGAAGGGCCTCCTTTGCGTCCATTGAGCTGGTATCCAGGTATTTGCTGAGCATCGGGTACAGGTCACTGACAAGGCTCTTGTAAAAAACCCGGACGGTTGCGCGATTGTGCGGACCCTGGGGGAGAAGCGGCGGGTGCGGATAACGCTCATCGATATATTCAATCATCACATCGAAGTCAGAAAGAATTGCGTCCTTGTCTGCTATAGCAGGGGTAAGCTGGGCTCCAAAAACCTTTTCAGCTGTCTCAAGTCCTGGGCTCACAGTGACGTCCAGCAGCCTGTGATCAACAGACTTCTCATTCAAAATGCAGCGAATGATTTCACTTTTCATGCAACCTGGGCGAGTAAACAACGTGAATGTCATGGAATGGCTCCGTAGTTATGCTCGGTCAGTCTACAGTGCGAAATAGGAAATTCAATAAAGCAGAGAAGTTTCTGCTGTAGCTAATTCTACGCCTTTGATATTGCGAGGCTAATCCATCTCGTCTGAACAGATATTGAAAGGCATACCAGCCTTAACCGTCCGCATTGATTCCCCAAGCTATACCTCCGAACCGTCGGAATGCACAGCGACGATATAGGCGCCCTTGGAAATCACGACGGTGTGCACCAAGATATGGCGCTACGATATGCCATATGCGTGGCCATGGAGGACTGTTCAGTAAGGTGATAATCCTCATCTTCGGGAACAGGCCTGAAGGCCGCATTTCGGAGCTCATAATCCATACCTTTCCATGCTCATAACCTCAGTCAAAAATGGACATCTGTTTTATATTCGCACGGCCTGTGTTGGCCGGCTTCGCCTCGGTCGCGCCGAGAATTTCCATTAGTTTCTTGGGATCGTGCAGGTGTGGCCGCAATCCAGAGCGATGGATCTGGTTGCTCATGCGCAACATGCGATTAACATCGCCGTGGCTACCCTTGAACAAGGTGACAGTGCCCAGGCCGAGGAAATAGTGGACTACCGCTGCAGGAGCGTCATTCAATGAGATGCGCTCGAGCGCGTTATCTCGCTCAAAACTCCAGAAAAGCTCGGCTCCTTCTTCGTCCACCTCGAAGATATCTCCCACGTTGGCATCAGTGACATAGGTTCCATCGCTCAGAATCTTGGTAGATTCGCAGTCGGCGGTTGCATGCTCTACGTTGCGCAGGCCGCTGAACGTGCCAAAGAAATGCTCATCACCAAATGGCGCCTCTCCCCGGAACGAAACATCGTGCTCTGTAAAGGTAGGCAAGTCCTCAATAGAGGGGATGGAGTAACGCTTTCCCTGCTCCATGATCTCTATCCATTGACGAATGGCTGTGAACGGGCGTTGGTACCCGTATCTGCCCCACAGCAAATCTATACCGATAATTTGCTGGATAGTCAGTAGCTCAAAGCGTGGCTCGCGTCCTTCTCGCCAGGCGGACTTGAACTCTTTAGCCTGGATGCTCAGAACCATCTGCAGTAGTGCCAAGCACATCTGAGGTGAATAGGAATTCGGCGCGATACTGACGGTGCCGGTCTCCGTGTTCACGCTGCGTCCGAGCCAGTTACGGGTCTGTGGATTGAAGTGGTAAGCCCGGATGAAGTTGCGCAGATCATTCAGTGGCTTGGTCCAAGCAAAACTCCCATCCTCGGCATTGAGCATGTTCTCTGCGGACTCATCGCGACTTACCCTGGTGCAGATCCAGCAGCCGGTACGTGCGGAGCATGGGGGACGGGCGGCTTCTTTGTTGGCCAGGTAGGCAGTAACCATGCAGTCCCCATTGTTGAGGTCGCGGTATATCTCAACCAGCTGATCAAAGTCGGAGTAAGTGCTGATCTTGCCGCTGCGTACCCAGCCGATGTATTCAAAAATATCCATGGTTGTGAAGTTCGCCACTACGCTGAGGACGTATTCTCGGGCGGAAGTGTTCAGTCTGACGGCTTGAGTAGCGCTCTCACCCCGGTCGGTCATCTTCTGACCCCGGGCGGTTGACTCCTCAAGGCGGGTGCCGATCAGGGAAAGGGCGCGAACCTGCTTTTGACTGATGCCTTCCTTCTCGGCTATCCACTTCATGACAGCCTTTTTCTGCCGGGACAGGGGGGCCACCTTCATCATGGAGCTGCACTTGGTATTGCTGCCCACTGAGGCGATGGTGCGGCCGCCGATAATAGAAACAAGGTAGTCGTTGCTCAATGTGGGGGATGTTACCCACACCTTGATATCGATCCCAGAGGAATCAGCAAAGGCGCGAAGGGAGCGGATCTGGCTCTGGTTGTAGGCATGCACAACAACGTTCTCAAGCTTGGTGTCTGAGTGGAGAACGTGGAGCGTGGGCACATTGAAGCCTTCCAACTTCAGCTCCAAGATTGCCAGCAGGGTGAGTGACAGCGTGACGGAGGAATCCTTGCCGAACGAACAGCTAACCAGAGGGTGGTAGCCCTGCCTCAGCTCCGACTTGATAGCGTCGACTGCAATGCGAACCTTAACGCTCAGCTGGGCCTTGGATGGGTCTGGAGGCACATCGATCTGCTTCACAGGCACAAATAAAACTGCCTGTTCTGACGCGATGCTGAAGATTTCTGCCCTGCCCATGCCGATCACCCTGAATCCATGTATTCGATGGTTTCATGTTGAGACCGGCCGAGTTGTGTCAGAAGCGTGCAACTTGGACTGATATAGGGCCCAGTTCCGAAGATCAGAAACTGTAAGGTGCTGCCTGAGAGGGAAGGGCGGCACCATTCTTAATCAACCGGCCGCGTACCGACTGGGCCTTTCTCGTTGCTTGCTCCCTGCTGTCAGCCGGTACCAAGTAAACCTCGCACCCCTGATAGTCTTCGCAGCTGGGGTCGCCACCGGTGCTCCACATGCCTGCGGGAAAACGGACTACTGTCCAGGACCTTGCGCTTTGTTTCGCCATTACTTTTGCCCTTCTATGAAATTGATTACTTGATTAGCATTCGGCTGGTTCAGCCCGTGGTATGCATAGAATGAAATTCCCGATCCTCGGGGTTCACTTTGGCCAGTGCTGCCCTTGTGTATAAATTCCTGCACCATTTCAAACCAACCTTTCGCCAACGCCTATCACTACGATATGCGGTGATTTGTGTGTCCACAACCGAAGAGGAATGCATAATTGCTGGGTGGTGACACACCTCCCAGGCGCTGAAACTGTTAATCAGCCACATGGAGAATAGCGATGCAATACAGCATGTTTGTCGCAACCAGCGTGTTGCTTGACCGCGCTGGAAAGAAGCTCAAGCTTAAAGGCGAGGCCATCCATTCCGGGAACTATGCCTACGAAGTCGCCGGCTCATTCGAATCACGGCGCCGGCATGTTGTGGCTCTGACTTACTCGATCAGCACGCACGAGATAGGCATTGCCGGCCTCGCTCGGATGCGAAAGGGTGGCAGCAAATACACCATCCTACCGGGCGGTCAGGCCGGTACGAACCTCACTCAGTTTTCCCAATACGGCGCGAGCCGCGCATGCGTATTGAAGCGGGGCCGGTATGATGCCGCTCGATCTATGAACATGAGCGCCAGCTCTCCATCCTTAGCTCACTTGCCTGATCAAGCCTGTATTGAACTCTATGATGAAGAAAACGATAGGCGGCAGTATATCCCCTTGCCCACCGAAGCAGCATGCAAGGGCCTGCTTACTGCCATTGCTGATGAGTTGCCGTCGTGCCTAAGCGAAGACGATGCCAAGAGTATTGACAACGTTACTCTCCGTATCCTTGGCGCAACCTTGTTGAGTCGCGGCACCTTGGCGCCGAACGCTGCAAGATATCCCTACTGCTTGTATCCAATGGACAAGATTGTGCCGGTAAGCCTTGATGACTTTCTAGCAGCTTAATAGCAAGGCTGCAGCATGCGCGCCATCACAACATGATCGGGGCTGCGGTGCGCCACGCTTATGCATTGTGAAGTGGGTCGGGACGGAGCCTCAAGCCGTGGTCACGCTCAGAGTGACATCGGCATATCAAAATCGGCTATTGGCGCATGGGGGATGCGTGCTGCGAGATGCATGCACAATGGACCAACCCATCCGCATAGCCGATGGGTTGGGTGGATTCAGGCAGCTTTAGATTGCTGGCGCTGCATCAAGACTTCCTCGGCTGCAGGAATTTCATTGAGCGATGAATTGAAGATTCTGGCCAGGTTCTCAAAGAGCGCCTCGTAGGTATCAGCGGATTGATAGGAGTGGGTGGGCTGCAGCAGGTCGATATTCTGAAACGCAAACTGTGGGCCATATTTGATGAACAGTATCGCTCGAGGCGTATCCATGAAAACCCTGAACTCGGCAGCTAAGGTGTGGCGTGCCGGCGCGGCTGGATCGTGTGGCTGGGATACATAGCAGGACTGGCTGCGCGCAATCCCGGCCAGCATGTTGCAATCACTGGCGTTGAAAACATGAGCATCAGGTATGGTGAGAGCGCCTTCGAGCTTTGCCACCATCTCCCCGTGTACTGCCCGATGATGCTCCTTCTGGAGCATCATCAATGTATCCATCACCCGCACCTTGTTCCGTGCGCCCTGGTAGGTTGCCAACAGCTCACCTTCAAAGCTGATAGAGGTAATTCCCTGAGATTGCATAACCCGGAGTTTGGCGTACCCCTCGCTCGTAACAATTTGGATAGCTCGTTGAACTCGCATGCCGCGCTCTGCTGAATAGGTCATTTCATACTCCTGTTGTGATGACCCATTTTCATGTCTGCAGGCCGGTGTCATAACCGGTACTGCTGTTCGCAAGGGTGTGAACCCACAAGTCGTAGTAGTAGTGAGGTCCAGAACATAGTCCAACAATCCTAGGTGTTACCTATACAGACACAAAGCTCCAGTATCGGTTTCGGTACGCCGGCTTTCATAAGTAAGTGACGAACCATCATGAACAATGGCATTCAGTTTTGGATCTGGCGCTCTTGATTGACGGCATGACCAATTTCATTTCCAATCTTTTGTGCCAGCACGGCTTTGACCGCTGGGTTGAGGCCGGAGAGCTGCTGGACTCCGGAAGCGGAAAGGTCGTTAAACCGCATCTATGGGTGCCTCAGATCGGATGAAGCGGTCATTCTTAGCGGCAGGCCAAACCGCCCAGCGCAGCTAACTGCGGTGTAGTGTGACTTCTGACCGATGGCCTGTGCGATTGGGTTGCCTCCTTTATCCCCTGAATGACCGGCAATACCTTATGTGATACCAGGTTAGGATCAAAACCTAAGATCCTGATTGGAATCGATATTATTATCCATAAGTTACATGCGGTTCGGTTGCGACACACCTCGGGAGCTATTCAAATGTTGGCAGCCACGAGAGAACAATTGCGCAGGACGGCTTGAATCCCCATCGGCGCACGTTATGACAAAGCTCGTGGCAACCACAAACAATTGGAGCATTACCCGAATGAAAAAAACAGCAATCGCATCTATCCTGGCTTCCGTACTGGTCGCACCTTCTGCTTTCGCCGCTGGCTTTGACGGCTTCGGTGTCGGCCTCGACATGAGCCTGAAGTCCACTGGCGCCGATCTGACCAACACTTTCTCCAGTGCCAACTTCACCGGTAAGGAAAGCGAATCGCTCGGCGGCGAACAGAATGTTGCTGCAGGTATCGATCTGAACTACGGCTTTATGATCAACCCCGAAGTCCTGATCCGCGTTGGTGCAACTGCTACATTCGGTACCCAGGAGATCGAAGACTCCAGCTCTTCCAGCGTTAGCGACTTTGGTGGCGTTGTTAGCACCTTCACTGGCAAAGGTACCGTTGAAGAAAGCGATCACTACTCTGTTTACATTGCACCCGGCCTGCTGGTTACCGATAACACTCTGGTTTACGCCAAGCTGGCCTATCACCAGATGAACCTGGATGTAACCCGTTCGACCACCGTAACCGATTCCTTTGGTTCTATTAGCGACAGCGTCAGCATGGACAAAAAGTTCAATGGTTTCGGCATCGGCGCCGGTGTTGAAACGCGCCTGACCGAGAACCTGTTCCTGTCTGCCGAAGTTCAGCACGTTCGCTACGGCAAGGAAACGATCGACAGCGGCACCACGGAGTTCGGTGAGACCTTCAGCGATAAAATTGAACCGACCAGCACCATTGGCACCCTCGGCCTGGCGTACCGCTTCTAACGCGCTCTGCTAGCCCTGTGGGGCGGTACTACAACCCCTTGACCGGTTTCGGTCAGGGGGTTTTTTATGCTTGCTGCTTTTGCCGAAGAATGGCGAACTGCTGGCGTAGCCCGGACGCAAAATGGCGGCACAAGAAAAGGGCCGCTCTGGGCGACCCTTTGTTCTGAAGTGCTGACTGAGCCAGCAACTGGCTCAACGATCGGGCTATGCCACAAGCATGTTTCCTGTGGCCAGGTCCAAACAGTAGTGATCGAGCACAAGGCTGCTCTCATTTGCAAAATGGATGTGCATAACCAGCCTGTGCTGACCATCAGCAGATTCCGCGTACAAGACTCGCTCCCAGTGGTCGAGGAACATATCCCGCCAGCCTGTATCGGAATCGGTAATCTCGCGCTGACCGAAGTCGAATCTCTCCAGCAGAGCTGTGGCAGCTAGTTTGCGGGCATTCATGATGCCGCCCGATTTTATCCTGATCATGACTGACTCCTGATTTGGGGGTGACGCTGCGTCCCAGATTGCAATCTTTGCTTTTGAGCTCGAGCGTGAATACTCTTTGCGCGGGATATCGCCTTATCCTTCGAGCTCGCGATGACGGGATATGTCGTTGCGCATCCATATCCGATCTTGTTTTGGTCCTTATCGGCGGTCCACTCACCATTGGCTAGCAGAACTACTGTCCATAAAGTGCTCATACCCACCCACCGATTGTGCGTTGGGTAGTCATCGGCGTTTCCGGCGACTGAGCTGCTGACACCACGAGATAGCCTTTATGCCTGAGTTCCATGTCAGTGAAGTTTCCCGCCGAGTCCACGCGTAGCCTGGTGCTGAACGATCGCCGTGGCCGTATGGCCCAGATCGAACCAGAGCGCATCTCCACGCTCCGTATGGAAAACCCAGCCGCCCCTGCCGCAGCGGTATTGTAGTGCTGTCTCAAGATCCTTGAAGCCTGCGTGTGAAGGTTCAACCTGCATGTTCTGTGCCTGTGACATAGATACCTCTGACTAGTGAATTGGCATTAGATTAAGGCCGAACAAAGGTGTCGGAAGCGGGGAGTGGCGGAGTCTGGCGAATACATTTTGGGGTGACCACTGACTGCAGATCACGCCCCATCTTGAGGTATCAGAACAGCGCGACCTGGGAGCCCATAGATCGGCCCAGATCCAATACGGGAATAAGGCCCTTGGCCTTGTCCTTGGCGATGCGCTCATCCATAAGCTCGGTATACCGATTAACGATTGTCTCTGCAGATGTGAACTCCATTTTGAGCTCCAGCATCTGCCCTACCTCGGATCGTACCTCCGCCATAATCTGAGCCTCGTCGAGGGTGGGAATACAGGCCGGGTACCCAGTTCCTTTTGTGAAGAGCAATCGGGCAGGGATTCGCGCCTCGGCCTGTTCACGCAGGGCAGCCACAACCTTGGCCCGCGCGGAGGCTTCGATCAGCCAATCTGGCTGAACCGATGGATTGATGTCGCCCAACCAGCGATTGCCCTGGAAAGAGAAGGATGACCTTGCTTCAAGCTCTACCATCTCAATATAGATGGGTACGTTGTCGGGACACATCGTAGCCGAGTAGAGGTCGTGCTCAGACGCCATGATGCAGGCGACACAGCTAATCCGCTCCATTTGGTACATGATGTAGCCCTCATGCTCGCTCAGACCGTGGCGAGCAATGATTTTGCCCACATCGGCCTTATCCCATTCGATGACCGCGTTCCAGGTGACCCCGGTGCCGCCTTGTTTGACGCAGTTGGGATTAGCTTTCACTACCGGCATTTTTGCCCGGTTGTTACTCTCCTGACGCCGGATTCCAGTCACGTTGACTACATCCAGCCCTGGGAACCGTTTACGCAGGGCGCTGTTGATGATCGAGGTCTTCAGCTCGCTGGTGCAAAATCGCATGCTTGGAGTTGACCACGGCAAAATCAGCTTCACCGTTTCCAGGTTCTGGTAGCGGTTTACGTTATTGGTCCAGCGAACCAGCCAGCGGTCCATCATGTCGCCGGCAGCGCGGTTGACCACTAGCAGCTCCCAGCCAAGGTGATCGGCGACCTCCTGACACTTGGGCAAGCTCTGGCGCCATTCAACGCGTCCGAGGTCGCTGTGGATAGCGATTCGAGGGCCTGTGTGTCCGACGTTTTCAAGATGCTCATGGACCGCAAGTAAGCAGGCTGTGGAGTCCCTGCCGCCGCTGATGGACACGGCCACTACGCAATCGCGGGCCAGCATTGCATCAATCTCGGGCGTTGAATTGGCGGTCGGATGCTGAGCCGCCCTGGGGGTGGGTGTGTTAGGTGACGCCGCACATGAAAGGTTCATGCCTCTTCCCCTTGCTTGGCTGTATCGAAGTCGCTGGCTGAGCCTCGGTGCTTGCATTCCCCGCACCACATCGGGCTTTTCCCATCCCACTCATGTGAACCGGTATCTTCGGTCTCGAAGTTGTCTTCGCTTTGAACAAGCTGGGCTGAGGTCATCACGACGACATTCAGGGTATGGCCACCGCATTTCGGGCATGCACATTGAATGTAAGGGGGGAGTGGTTCGGGCATCGGTGCTTCCTCTGGTCGATTGCGCGTGTGGAACCACTTTCAGCCAGCGGGAGGAGTGTCAGAACCGGTGGTTAAAAATCAGAAATGTGCATTCCGCGCGATGAAATGCAGCAAACCGCATCATCTGGAGTAATGATGGATCGACAGATGTCAGATCCACTATTGGGGCATTGGACTAGGGAGGGTGCCCTCAGAGAGGGCCTGATCGGCGCCCCCAAGCAGGAACGCAGATTCTATCCTGGGCCTGTTCGCCCAGAACATCATCCTCGCGGTTGAGAAGGCTGCATGAACAAGGCCCGTCAAAGATTGATGGTTCGCTTGAAGCTGTGCTCAGGCATCGCTCTGTTCTTTTTGCTTTCAACCCATTGCCAGTAGCCGGCACGGGTATCTCCATTCTGGACTTCGTACATCCAGTCGCTGAGGGGATATTGGCCATCTTCTCCCCAGGATTCTCCATGGTCATTATTAGCTGCATCGGTATCGGTTTCGCCTTTGAAAAGCGGGGTGTTCTGTATACCGTTGGCCGTGCGTGGAGCATGCATTCCGACCTGCTCTACATCGGCAAATGCTTCCTGGGATACGAACATTAACGATTCCGGGTTTGCAGGCTTGGGAGCTGCTGCGCGCATTGCCTGGTACATTGCATCGAAACCATCCTCTTCAACCCGCTCGGCGGCATCAATCATTTTTCTGGTGGCCGACAGGGGCATCGCCTGCCATTTGCTATCTGTCGTCGCAACGGCTGAAGGGCTGCTAGGAGGCTGTAACGGCTGGTCCTGGGGCTTCACATCCACGCTATACGCCTGGATGCTCAGGTTAATGGGGGCCAGGGCGTCAAGCCGATCATCAAGCGCCAGCTGCAGAGCTGAAGCTACGCACGACTTGTCGTAGTCGCAAAGGGGCTCATCACTCTCGTAGCTGATATGTACGAGATGGCTGATAGTAGTGTTGAACATTGCTGGCTCCTACGGCCCTGCTTGGGCTGAGATGATGTGGTTTAAGTGCCTTTGCGGGCTTGGGATCACTATCGGGCCGGAGGCTTGGTGTCAGAACCAGCAAACAGGTCATTTTCGTCCAGTTCACTAATGAGCCTGTACCCATGGCATTCGAGGACATGGCGTACCAAACTGAATTGTTCTTGCGCGAACCGATCAGGAAACCGTCGATCAGCTTCTCGGCCTGCTCGGCATTACGATCCGGTTCCCAGATTATGGATTCGTAACCGTTGTGATAGGTCAGGCACTGGCCAGCCGGCTATCGCTGAGTGGTACTACTATCAGGCACTGACAAGAGTGCAGAAGCTGGCGCCAGCAAATAACCGGACAGACAAGCAGGCTCACCACACTTTCCAAGCCCATCGTTGGGGCCTGAGTGTCCTCAATTGCCGCAAGCCCCTGTTAGCCCGTGCACAGCTTGTTGGTGCCTCTCCAGATCGATGAGCCCCTTGAACGCTCGAAGAGCCTTGGCGCCGTTGCAAAGGGAGCATGTAATCGGCGGTGGCGGGTGAGGCGCAAATTTGGATGGGCCACCCATCGCGCAGTTAATTCGCACAATGAGATCCGCAGCATCTGAATAGCATCCCCCTTGGGAGTAATAGGGGTCCATCATTTCGATCAGAATCGAAAGCTCGTTCTTAGCCTTCTGGAGCAGGCCAGAATAAACCAGATTCAGTGCCTGAAGCTCTTCCACCGTACCGCCGTGATCAGCCAGGCTCCCATGGTCCACGCCAGCCGGCATGGCCTCGCTCACCGCTTGCCACCCGTGGTTAATTTGCAGCGGGTCACTTTGCCTACGAATCGACCAAGGCCTTCGCCGCAGATCTTGTGGCGACGATACTCGCCCTCGAAGCGGTATACGCCGATCTGACTGGCGGGGCCGTTGTTCTTGACCTTCGACCAGATGAACTCATCGCGATCCATGAAGTAGCCCGGCCCCTCATCAAAAGTCGGAAAGTCGCTCTCGATGACGGTGTTGTCGCCGTGCTGACCGGTAATGAACGTGAACCAGCCTGGGTGGCGTGTGCCGGGTTCAGCTTCCATGTGGCCGAAGGTTTGAGCCATTACTGCTGCTCGGTTGTTCATTTCGATGAGGAAACACTGTTTTGCAAGGCTCATATCATTTGCTCCATTTCCATTATCCCAAGGGACCTGCCCGCCTTGCGGGCTATCCCGTACAGTGGGTGAGTGGAGCCAGTTTCAAGCAGCAAGGGTGGTGTCAGAACCGAGAAAAGAGGGTAATTGAAGGCGGAGGGAAGCGGCGTTAAAGCCAGATCCGCCGCTGGGGTTTCACAACCAGAGATGGTTCTTGCCTTGGAGCGCTCGATCGGAGGTCGAGAGCAATTTCCCACGCACCGTCCGCCTCTAGGCCTAGTAACGAGCTGCTGTCGCAGAAATCAGTAACTTGAACCTGTTACGACTGGCCAGCCTGCTGGGACACCAGACCAGGGGCCGGAGAAGTGACATGATTATAATGCTCCATTGGGCCGGTTGTGCTGGGATCATCGCCAGTGTCCCATCAATTCCACGCTTGGGTATTTGGATCAGTTGGTTGCTCGCCGTGCAGGAGATTGCCCAAACTGGAGGTGCCTTCACTTGCAACATCGGTGGCCATCTCGATCTTCCACATCAACAGATCGGGATACGGCTCAAGAACCTCGTCAGTGGGCATGCTGGGGAGATTGTCGTCCAGACAAAGACCGACGTTGTCGGGATCGTTGAAGAAGACGGCGTTACTGCAATAGATATAGTGAGCACCGGCCTTGGCTAGTTCTGGCGTTTCGGCACTAATGAGCACGTGATCGTTACCGAACATGACCATCCACATTCGTTCGTTGTTCTCTATTTTTATTGCTTTGGCCTGTGCGACGAAATCAGTACTTGTCATCTGATGGGGCTTCATGCTGATTTCCTTATGTCAGTCGCAGGCCGTAGCCTGCGCTGTTAGTCCTGTGAATGGGCAGGGGTCCTGACCGAAATTAGGCAGCTTCTGCTGCGTTCGTTCCCTTGTCCTTGTACTGGAGCCGATCAAGGACGCATTCGTCACGGTCAACCTCATCATTGCGAACCGTGCGATATACCGGCTGGTACAAGCTGCCACCCTCGTAGGCATACAGATAGGAGATATCTACCCGATCACCGGGCGATGGCATCGCCACGTTTTGGGGGATCGTGCAGTTGCCTACGCCAACCATCGCGCCCTGTGCATCAAGCAGCCCTAGTGAAATACTGCTTTTGGTCTTGTGCTGGGACAGGACGATGCAAGTTACGTCCTTGATGAACTTGAACTTGAATTGGGTTCCACCCTTGGTCTTCTGGCCTGGTTCGTATTTGCCCGAAACCTTCTTGGCCACAACGCCCTCACGGCCCTCGGCAACCATTTGGTCAAAGAACGCCTGCTTTTCATCACGGGTGTAGGCGGTTTTGACCACCGATACATGAGCTGCGCCGTTGGCAACCAATATCTCCGCAATCGAATCCATTTCCAGCAGCCGGTGAGCGTATGCGTTTCCTTCAATGCACTCGCCACGCACCGTTCGAACGTCAAAGATGAAGTAGTGGTCGCCTACCAGCTCACCATCGACGGTCAGCGGAAACAGCGACTCAAGGCCGTTCAGCTCGTCGGTCAGCTCGGAGGGGTAGGGGGTAGCAAATCCTTTCTTGTTGACGCTTTGAATCGAACCGTGATCCAGGATGAACGCGCGACGGTGGCCATCATGTTTTGCTGCAAAATGAAGTTCGAGAAATCGTTGATGACGCTCTTGATTTGACCCGGTAGAAGGTTGGTCAGCAAATGGGGCATCAGGCCTACGAAATCTTTTTGAGGCTTGGCGGGCATATTGGCCGCTGCCGGTGCAGCAGCAGACTTCGGCCCTGCATCCACAAGCTCATATCCTTTCTTCTCGCGGTCGTTGCGGGCTTTCTGATACAGCGCAAGGGCTTTGTCATAAGGGACAGGTGCCTTGGTCTTGTTGGATGACACCAGAGTGCTACCCCGGCGACCATACTGGCAGTGAACCTCGTACAGACCGCCACCGCTATTAACGAGCTGGATCAGATACACCTTGTCGCTGTTACCGGATTGGAAGTGGTATTTGCAGCTCTGCTCAATGTTCATTTTGACTTTCCTCTCGCTGATGAAGACTGGATCAGTTGCGTGATGCGATGACTCATCTTCGGGCGAAAGGGGGCGTGTCAGAACCAGGATTTCAGATTTAAACAGTCCGTCGGAGCCGGTGGATCAGCTCCGAGAATGGGCAATGGGGGAGGCGGCCAGGGGTTTTAGCCTCTGGTACTGCTGGCGCAAAAGATCTGCATGTTCGGGTCCGATTTCGGAATTCACGTACTGGACATAGTCACGCAGAACAACGTTGCCGCTGACTGCTTCCGAGGTCGCAAGATTGCCCTTGAACTCATTCAACATGCGTTCTGCCTCTGCTACTGCGTCCTGATACGCCCAGATCGGCCATCTGGATAGCTTCACGCCCGAAACACTGACGCAGGTATCGTTTTCCTCAACGGTAACTCGAAAGATGTAGGTCGGTCGTCCTTCCTCTACGCTTGTTGAAAAGCTCAGCAGCAGGTAGGGCATGCTTTCGCGCTCACACATAGCAACGTGGGGTGGCAGTACCAGCCAACTGCTTAGAATCCGCTTTACTTGGGCATGGGCCAAGCGAATATCAGTGTGTCCTTCTCGTGCCAGACCTTCGCGATTGAGGGTGTAGCTGTAAACGCCCTCACTGAAGCCGCCTGAAGCATATGGTTCCAGGCCATGGGTGCTGCTGACCTTTTCATAGATACGGTCATCCCCGGCGTAGAGCGAGATCTCATAAGGAACCTGGTCGTCTTCATTGAGTGGGCTGGTATACCCGATCTCAATGAGAAATTCAGTGTCGATATTGACCAGCAGTTCAAGCGGTATTTCGGTAGGACCGAACTCAGGAAACATGCCCTTGGACGCGGGAGGGGTCTTCAAAACACAAGGCATCGTGTACACAGCATTCTCCTGTTTGGGTATGGAGCAATGATGCACATTCACCGAAGTCGATTCGACTCAAACAGGGTGCAATAACGGTAAATAGTTAATGGTGACAAAGATCTGAAGGCCGAGAAGTAGGTGTGCTATTACCCAGCGGCGGTCCATGAAAAGCAACGAGGATCGACTGTGTCAGCAGGGATCTCGACGTTCCACCACTCGGACGCCTTTTCACGGAAGAGGGTCCAGTCCTCGGGTGTGGGTTTGC
This sequence comes from Halopseudomonas sp. SMJS2, assembly GCF_029866945.1. NCBI lineage: Bacteria > Pseudomonadati > Pseudomonadota > Gammaproteobacteria > Pseudomonadales > Pseudomonadaceae > Halopseudomonas > Halopseudomonas sp. SMJS2. The sequence continues at coordinate 24,535 of NZ_CP123446.1, forward strand.
CATGGGTGCATAGACGGCACTGGGATGCCCCATCCATCTGTTCGCTCACGGTAGTGTGAAGGTCGACACCCATCAGTCCAAAGCGGCCGACACACGATCCATCAGGGCCGTTTATCCACACCGTGTCAGCCTGGCCTGAGATGATCACCTCATAATCGGGGAAATCGGTATCTTGAGTATTCATGTCTTTCATTCCCAGTCCTCAGTGAGCAGTAGATCCCGCCCGGGGAATTGTGCCGGCCAGGCTCAGTGCACAACGTTCTATCTGGCCGGGATCGACCCTTGGGAACCGCGTCTTGATAGCCACAAACAGATCGCCACTTGAAACCCCACCTTCGGACAGGGTCTCACGCATGAAATCGATTAAATCATCATCGTCCGGAGCAGACTGTGTTCGGTAGTTCAGAAGAGTGGTGAGCATAGTGGTTCCTATGAGTTATGGCATACCAGTGTCCGAAAGATCAAAACCCGGCGCCACTCAATGGCTATGCACTTTTGAAGCGCTGGCGGGGCAGTTGCAGCGGATGCCCCTACGCCAGCAACTGACTAAATGCCGGGAATGAAGTGCGGTTTACCGTCGATGTCTTTGATCACCGGGGCTGCATACAAAAGCGGCATCAATCTCGAGGATACGCGACCCTCGACAAGGGCCGATATAGCGGCAATGTCTGCCGGTCCACTATCAGGAAGGTCTGTCTTGTAGTACGCCTCCCAGGCTTTGCAGAGAGCGCCGCGTACATCAGATTGGGAGGAAGAGGCAAAGCGCCGATTGAGCAACATGCCATCGATCCCGAAGGTATGGCTGTACAGGTAGCCCTCTTCGGCCCCCTCACATTTACGACAACGAATACAGGTACATGCGCCGGCAGCGAACGCGCGTTCCAGAAGCTCACCCAAGGCCTTTACGGGTCTTAGGGTCATCCGCTTTTCTTGTTCAAAAAGGTCCATACATCCTCTCTAGGCAGTTTTTCGATCATCGGTGAGGCTCTGTCCAGGACCACCAGTCTCGTTCGCTAGAAGAACAGTTCTGGCCCGGTCGGTTGCGGCTGCATTGATATTCTCGACGATCTGATAGACACCCTTGGCGCAGGTAAACTGCTCATGACCCAGCTCCAGTTCACAAAGGTACGTGGCGACATTTATTCGGCGTTGGTGCTCCGATGGAACACAGGAAGCCATAAGCTCGGCATTGAAGTGGGTGAGTTCCAGGTGATCCCACGTGACGATCTTCGCTACAAGCCCAATCTCGCTAGGTGGCTGGCCTTTAAGAGCTGACTTCCAGATAGCTTCACGGTGTGACCACTCTGCTTCATCAATTTGATCTGGCCGGTCAGTGCTGCTCTGGTAGTGATAGTCCTCAAACCCCACACTCTCAAGGGCCTTGGAGAACCCTGAATTGTTTTCGAGATAGAAAATCGCCAGAACGTCCGGCGCGCTCGGTATCAGCACCACCTCAAAAGTGAAATCCCAGCCGGGGCTGCGAAGCCCACGGCCAAGTACCTGCTCTCGGGCATCGTAGAGGCTGCGCATCAACTTCGGAGTCGTGAGAGGCCCGTCGGAATCCAGATCGCACATGTTGACTGCGATATCTTCGTCGAGCATACGAGCTGAGTTCAGAGTCATCGCAACGTCATGCTGGGCGAGGTAGACGCAGTGGCGTCGGATTGAGTCTACTGCGGCATAGGCAGTATCAAGAGTCGCGTTGCGCAGAATGAGGCCATTCCTGATCTTGGTGCTCATTCGGCCTCACCCGCCGCTGCACGCTCATCTTTGACAAGCGCGTCATAGATTGCGCGATGAAGGTCAACCGTGCCACTCTGCCCGTTATCCATCCCTTCGTAGTGGTAGGAAGCGTCTATCCATTCGTTGAAGGTTTCAAAGCATGAGAAATCTGATGCAAGTTGGCCGTCCAGGCCCTCGCGCACGTTATCAACAAAGGCTTCCAACTCTGCTGCGTTGATGTTCTCACTGGTGATGATTGTGTTCATGGTTCGTCCTGTTCCGGTATGCCTTTCTGATGTGTCCATTATTGTGTTCGACAGCGAGTGTCACCACCGAATCGGGCGAACTTTGATGGGTACCGGTGCCGTGTAATTTCCTGGAATGAAATGCAGCAGTACAAGCCGGATGCTATGTTAGGGGCCGAAATCATGTTGAAGGGCGAAGGAAGCACCTGGCATGGAGAAATGATGGGTAGAACGAGCTTGCTTGCGCAGATCGATGACGAAATAGAGCTAGGCCGCGTCAAGCTGTACAGAAAAATGGTATTCATAGCCTCCCGGCAGACTTACTGCACTCAGTCGGTTGGCATGTTCCGTTTCGGACTGCCTGAGATCGTGCTCTTTGGTATTGATTCAGACTCCGTGGTCAGCCAAGTCCTTGATCACCTGATTGCCGAGTCTATTGGAGGTCGCAAAGTTGTGGTTGAAGGAGTGCTTCCCGTCGGATACTTCTCCCGAAACGCCTACGGGTTCGAGGTCCAGCCCCATTGCACTGAGAACTACTGCGATCTGATCTACACCTATTATCAGCTCAGGGGCCTTGAGTGCCCTCGGATTGTCCAATGGGTCTTTGCTGACAATGAGGGGCGTTTCCCTTGGAACCCGGCTGCGGACCCGGCTGTGACCTCGATCCAGGCCCTACTGATGAATAACGTCAGCTGATACCAGCGCTATAACAGCCAGGTGGGGGTAGTCGGCCACAACTTCTTGGCTTACCGGCTCGCCTCGCTCAAGCGCCTGCTTCACACTCCGCTCATGCGCCAGCATCTGAATGCGCTTCAGCTCCAGTCTTTCGATCTCACATGCTGCCATTGCGAAGGTGGACATCGACCGGAACGGACCGTAGCGCTCCTGAATTGGCCCTTTCGGCTCAAGGTGGGCGACATACGCCTTACGGGTTCGCTGCCACGGCAACAGCCCGTGTTTGCGTGCCCAGACGTGCCATCGTGCAATATCGAACTTCCCATCGTCCGCGCGCCAGCTCTCGTCCAGCTCGTGTGCCAATGCCATCGCCTACACCCGGATCTGAGAAGAGGTGATGTCAATTTCCGGATTCATCCAGAAGTCGGGAAACGCTCGGAACAGCTCGGCACCGCTGCGGATGTACTCAAGCATGGCCTCAACACACATCCAGCGTCTGCCGAGCAGCTGGGCGGCCAGCCCCGTCATGCTCCGGCCGGCGCAGAAATCCACGACCAGGTCATCCGGCTCGGTAAGAAAGCGGATAAGGAATGAGGGCAGGGCGAGGGGGAAGCCCGCTCCATGCTGAGGCAACCCCAGACCATCGACCACCTTCCGGTGTGCACGGCCGACATCGCAGTTGTGCGCCAGCTCGATGACATTGCGCGGGATGGCACCTTCGGTAATCTGGCCATAGCTGCCGGGCTTCAATCGGTAGGCCCCATCGCCGTATTCGCTGTGCCGCGATTCCCCGCCCTTGGCCATCAACTTGAGGTGCCGGCTGGTGTGCGGCTGCAGGACGCGCTGATTGCTCGACTTGACCCGGTGGGGATCTTTGGCAAACCACAAGATAGGCTCCCACCCTGTATGGACATGCGTCCGATTCTTGCTGGCCCACTGGATGGGCCCGGGCACCTTGTTCTTCACGGACCATACGAACCGCTCCATCAGGCTGAGCCCAAGGCGATCCTCAATGGCGATCGTCACGCGCTCAAGGTAGGTCGAGCGCTGCGGCGACCCCGGCTCAAAGCAGTCATTGCTGAGGTTGAGCACGAGACTGCCGTCGTCAGATAGCTTGTCCACGACCGGCTCCAGGATTTCGCAGATGAAATCCACAAAGTCCGCGGCCGTCGGATTGCCGTAGGCGCGTTGTTTGCGCAAGGGTAGGGCGTTGATGTGATGGCCAGCGTAATGGGCGTGTCGCAGTTCTGCAGCACCTCCTGCGAGTAGCCCCACACGGCGCAGCCCAGCTCCGTTGAGAATCCCAGCAGCTTGACGCCGGGCTTGGGCGGGTGCAGCTCTTTTTTTGCCTTGTCTGTCAGGGACCATACCCCGCGCTGCCCCGGCACACGCTCGATGACGCCCATGTGCTTCAAGGTCTGTTGGTGCCATCGCAGTTCGCGGGCCTTGAGGCTGTGCATTTGCCCGCTGGTGCCCACCGGTTCCCGGGCATCAAGCTCGGACATGGGGATACCGGCCTTCTGCGCCACCAGCTGATACAGCCGCTCATTGCTCAAGGGCTCATCAGGGCTTCGTTTGTAGGCCTCCGCAACGCAAGCGAAGAGATCCAGCTGGGGTGCCGATTCATTGGTATTGAGGTTCATGGTGTTGTCCTGGGCGCCAAGGAATATCGTTCACTGATAGCGGTGCCTTTAGTCAGCGGTGCTTTCGTAGATCAGGATTCGTTTCTTGATCAAGCAGTCCGCCGTCAGATTGACCCACTTGGCAAGCTGATCCAGCTCACTGGCATCCAGGGAGGTTGTATCCAGCAGCACTTCACAGCCCTCCCCATCGACCAGGCCGCAATCGAAACTGCCTTTGATGTTTTCCAGGTTCTCAGGCGTCACCGGTAAGGTGAACGAATTGAGCTTCTTAACGAAGAGATCTTGTCTCAGCGCGGCTTGCTCGGGTTGGGTCTGCTCTTCACCGATGCTGATGGTGAAATCATGCTCGACCAGGGAGGCAGGGGTATCACCGGTGAAGGCACCATTGCTCAGCACGTCATTAGCGAGCTGTTCCAGACTGGTCCGAAGTTGAGATTGAGTCATTGCGATCCCGATTGCCTCTGGATCACCGCCAGTAGTATCGATCACGCCGGTAAAGCTGACGGTAAAGGTAAGGTTTTTCATTGGTAGTTCTCCTTGGTTGATATGGCCAGTATCAGAGACGGGAGAGTGTGTCAGTAGCAGGTAAGAGCCGGTTATTCCGTTAGGCTTTGGTGGTTGCGTAGGCCGAATTATGATTCGTCCGGCAGGCCAGCAGACGCTCGCGAAGCTCTTTCATGTGCTCATCATGCTGGCGCTTCATTTCCGTCTCGCAGCGGTGCAGGTACGCCAGCCCAAGTTCAGTTCCAAGCCAACTCGCTACGGATTCGATAACCTCGTTGTCGCGGTCGCTTACATCAGCCAGACGGCCACCGGCGATCAATCCCCCCTGGTTAGAAAAGTTCTCTTTTTTCGTAAGAAGGTAGGTAATCATCCTGAAATCGTTGTCGTATTTACGCCTGTTTTCCAGCACCCAGCCCACCAAAAAGGCTTCGCTACCGTGAACCTCCTGGAATGCTCTGCTTCTTGAGAGATAGCAGCGACCGTTATTGGTGCCCAGCCACCGGACAAAGGAGCTGGCCACCGTTGCCGCTCTTTGATCCACGGGGCATCGAAGGATCATATCAAGCGGATGCACGGGTAATCCCCAATCCCAATCATCTGCAATGGATTCCTCGTTCATGAGTGACAGCCACTCGTTCATCATGACCCCCTCGCCGAGCGTACAAGCGCGAACCGGGTTGATAGGCTCGTGTACAAGGGCATTCAGGTCGGTGGATTCATAAGCTGCCATGGCAGTGCCCTCTGGGATTGGTGGTTACACGGCCTGTTCGGACGTCGTTGATTTCAGGTTCTGCATTGCCGGCAACCACCAGCGCAAGATGCCCAAGGCGTTCGACAAGACGAAGAAGGAGTTAAGTGTCAGCAGTCCCCATGCGCTTTGGAGAGTGGCGTAGAGACACCAGCTCAGGCTGGAAATCAGAAACAGCCACCAACCCCAAGCTGAGAGTTTGACGTTGCTGGCGATGAGCAATGCGCCGCTGATACCTAAGACGGTGCCAACCCACTCAGTTATAAAGATCATCTGCGGTGCCTCGATTGCCTTGGTTGATTTAGTTATTGTCTGTCAGGCCATGGTGTGTCAGAACCCATCAGTCTTCCATCAAACTGGGTGTCACAAATGACATCGACTCTGATCACCTCGTGCTGACCTGAAAGCCAAGGTCTGCCCTGGGCGCTGGGTATTCGCGTTCCAGTCAATGAACGCGGTGCGTATGAGCCACTTCGCCAGCCTGATTGGCGTAACCCATCTTCTCCCAAGAACCCTCCCACTCCACGGCTTCGAAGCTGGGGACGCCGGGCAACACGTTGGCCCGCTCGCGCTGAACGAATGCTGCTGGGTCGGTATAGACGCCACCGAACAGGGAGACGAACTGCCCGAAGTGGGTAGGGAGCTTGCCGAACACTTCAATGAAGCTCTCAAGGGCGTCTGTGCTGTAATAGGAGAGCACCATCTCAATGGCCTCTGCCATCTGATACATCACCTCAAAACAGCCGTTCAGGGGCGCCAGGAGGGCAGTGGGCAGACCAAGGCCCGCGATGTCCATGACCTTGAAGCCTGCATACGTAGCATCGGCGTGCAGAGTCCTGAAAATGGCTTGTACGAAGTCGGCCTGAGTGATGACGTGTTCCAGATTGGCGGTGTCGATCAGATCCACTTGATCGGCAATACCGTTGAATCGTAGTTTGATGATCATGTCAGGCCCTCTACTTTTTTGTCGTGATGGGACAAGTTTGAGGCTGCTTGGTGGGTGTCAGAAGCCGGGGTGGGCAGCCGACGGAAATTTCGTCACGTACTGAATCAGAGATGACCATGAGTGGCCCGGCCGGCGTCTGGATAACCGACTCAAACCCGAACCCGGTATACCAGGATGTCAGATCCAGTCCACTCTCCTGCCCCTCACACTTACAGATTGCGCCGAAGGGCTACCCCTCTCCCAGCTCAGCCAGTACCCTCACGACCATCTCAGCCTCACTGCAGTGCTGCGCAAGGTAGTTTCGGAGATTGGGCTTTGTTGTTTCTACGACGTACCCCTCAAGCGTGCCCTCGTGAATTTCGAACATGATCTCAATCATCGCGACCTCTTAACCTCGGATCTGCAAAGCCCGCTTGATAACCCACGCAGACAGCTGAAAGAAGGATCACAACGCGTACGCCATAGCCCAATGAGTGGGGCTGGCGCCTTCCTCATCGAGTCGATCAGCTTCGCGCACCGCTTCCTCGGAAGAATCTGTGGGTACTTGATTGCCGGCTAGACAAGAACAAAGTTTGGGCTTCGGGATTTACCAAGACGCTCGCCCGATATCGCGCAGTGTCCGATCGCAAGAGACCTGTGTGGCCTTGTGTATTAGTAGTACGCACGGACCTTGAACACTTATGGCGGCGCTGGAAGTCTGCACTGATGCTCATATCGAAAAGTGCATGCCGATTCAGTGGTTCGTAATACCGCTGCCGGCTATAAATTGGGTAAATACACGGACGGCTAAGGATGTCGGCATGAATACGGAGAAGGTTTTGCTTGAGACCTACAGGAAGTGGAAGGACGAGACGCTGATCAGGAACAGCTCATCGTTTACCAAGCCCGGTGGTGTTGCCTATATGCCCTTTATGCAGGTGCTCAGGGAAAGGGGCTTGGATGCCAGGGCCAAAGCCCATGCCGAGCATGCAGTGGCCGAGTAACGCCGGTCACTCCACCTACAAAGCTATGACCCCTTCTGCTTGGGACTGTCCTGCCTCGGTAAGCGTACGCAGGACCTGAGCAGCCCGGGCTAGCGCTGTCCCACACTCCCCGCAGAATCGTCCCTCCACAATGAAGCCTGGGAAGCATATCTAATCGCGTTGCCCACGACATTGAAGCCCTCGATCACCAGCGCAAACCGATCAGCTCCCGGTTCCAGTTCTCGGCACTGACATTCCCTGTGCAGGGGATATACCCAACGACCTGACTGCAGTCTTTGGCATCCATTCTCACCACCTTGCTAGGTAACGACTCCCGATACTGTCTTGGGTGCATATAGGTCAGGCGCTAGCGCTGCTCAGGTGCAGGCGGCGCGCATAGCTTGCGTCAACATCCCGATCAGCCTGGGTGCAGAACGATTCGATCCCCTTGGTGTAGACCTCTTGGTCGGCATCGGCAGGCACATCGAACCAGCCTGTAGTGCTCAGTACGTTGTTGCCCTGGCTCAGGTATTCGCTTACCAGACGAATCACACTCCCGTTGATCAGCCCCACACTGGCGGTACGGGTGCCGACGGCTGTCTCATAGTCCTTGGTGGCCAGGATGTAGGTCAGCTCGATGTCAGTCTTGCTGGCCGCAGTCCAGCCGTGCGTTTCCAGTTCTGCGATGAGAGTGGCTTTGAGGGCTTGGAAGGCTGCTTCGGTGATCATCGTCTTGCTCCATGTGCGTTGATTCGATGTGGTAATTGTCGCCCCTTGCCGGGTGTGTCAGATCCCTTAGAGCAAACTAACGCGCACGCCTTGATCATCATCCCCTTGCTTGTGTTCTGCGACCCAAAACGGAGCGAGTTCTTGCTCAGCCTGCCCGATAATCACCCGCGCACCCTCAACCAGCTTCTGACCTATCTCCGGCTCGATCTCAGCTACCCAGATATTTTTCTCTATGAGAATGCCTTTGGCCCACTCGGACTTGAGTGCGGCATCAGCTGCAGCGTCAGTGTTGTGATATAGCTGACCGCCGCTCAAGATATATTTGTCTGATCCCACCCGAACGGTTTGCATCCCGTACTCCCCAATGAATTCGCACTTGATGAGGTAATTATTAGCGGCTCATGGGGGGGTGTCAGAACCGGCCGGGGGGGTATCTGCTTGATAGACAGATCGCCGCGCTGTGCTGAATCGCCGGGGTGTGTCTTCTGGCCTGGCATTGCTGGGAGCTCTGTCTCATTGCGTCACGGGGATATTCTGCAGGCGCCGCTCGTACGCTTCGTCTGCGGCCTCTTCCAGCAACCCGATGTCCTCAACGCCTTTGAATGTCACGCCGACTCCCTGGCTGTCGGTATAGCACCAGCGCAGATCATCGTCGTAGACCACCTGAGTCACTGAGGGGTGGATCTCGATGATGTGGGCCAAGGCCTGCTCCACCAGTCCCGGGGCGTGGAAAGGGTGATCCGGGCCAATACGTGATCCCGCCGCCGCGACGGTGAATAGGGCATTTTGTAGCTCGAACCAGTGCCAGACCTCCTCCACGTCAGTGCCCTTGTCGAAGTGCAGGAAGGGCTCGTCAAGCTGGGCCCCAGCTGCGGTGACGGGCACGTCGCTTAGCAGGTTCCATAGCTCGCACAGCTCGGGCATGGGGCGGTAGGCACGACTTGTCGGCGTGTTCGGTATCGCGTTCATAGTTTGATCCTCAACTGATGGGTTCGCTGCTTGAATGCTGGGCGCTTGCTCATAGCCTAAGGGCGGCTTTCGCCCTTTGATGCTTGGCCTGTTACCACGGAATATCGTCGTCCCACTGAACTTGATCTTGGGCGGCGATGTATGGCCGCTGGTGATGCAGGTAGGGGAGGCTCCACGGCACAAGAACGTGACGCACGATAGTCAGTGCCGAAGTCTCGTTTTGGCCTAGACAAACTACGCGGTAGAAGGTCCACTCACGGTCACAGACCCCGTAATGCTGGCCGTGCTCGTCCTTGTAGACGCCCATGACCCCCGATATCCACGCGCGGTGCGCCTTGGTCCCGGCGATGATACGGCGCAGGGCGGAGGCAGGGAGAATGCCGTCGTAGCCCAACACGTAGAACCGTTGTTCCACCGATGCGGTGACATTGCTCATGACCCACTTGGCCAGGCTCTTGAGCCGCATGTCCCTGGGCGCTTTCATGCTTGCGCCCATTTGGAAGTAACCGGCCTTTGCCGCGCAGTACTCAGACAGCCTGATAAGCCGCAGGCGCAGCGTTATGTGTGCAAGGCGAGAGAATGTCCGTGTAGAAATTATTTGCATGCTGGCGGTGTCCTGTGGCTCGTTGGTGTCTGGCTTGTGCCGTCGAAGTAGAGCCATCATCGCCCCTGCAGGGCTGTGTCATGAGCCTTCCCGGATACTGATTGTCATTTCAAAGGATGGGGATTGGCGGTGATCAGCGTGATGGTTTCGAGCTGGCGCGGTTCTATGGCCGTTGCTCTGAAAAGCCGGGGTAGGTTGATCTTGGCCGGAGGGCCTGCAGCGGGGATGCTACTAGCGGTCCTCGCGGGCATTGTCCACGCCAGCGGCCCAGCGGGCATAAGCCCGTGAGCCTGGCGGGAATAGGTGGTTAGGTTCGTCGGGCATGGTGTAGCCGACCGCATAGGCATTGCCGCCACCACCCTTGCCCCCGCCACTGCTCAGGGTCCACGCGCCGGCCGCGCAGCTCATCATAGACGGCTTGGAGCTGCTTATCGGCGAAGGTACGACGCTTTGCCATGTTGCCGTGCCCTATCGTTTCTTGAACTTGATATCGCCAGAGCCTGAAACCCGATGATCTCGGGTCGCCGGGTTGCCGCGCACAACGATGTCACCTGAACCCGAAACACGGGCTTTCACAACCTGGGTAACATAGGCGTCGATGTCTCCAGAGCCGTTAACACACAGAGCTGCGGAACTGGCTGTTAGATCGCTCACATCCACATCGCCGGAGCCGGACACTGCTGCCTCCAGATGTTCAACCTGGCCATACGCCGTTATGTCGCCGGAGCCGTTGAGTCCTATATCGAGCACTGACTGCTGAATGTCATAGAGCGTGATATCGCCACTGCCTTTGAGGCGGAAGCTTGGGGCCTCAGGCAATGCGATTCCGACAACACAGCGGCCGCCCCCGATAACAACGCCCCCCACCGGAGCATTGAATTGCATGTGCTCGTCACTGCGTTGTCCACCCACATAGATATCGCCACCGACCACAATGTTGCCGGAACCCGACACATGGATGTTGCCGCCCCCACCGCTGATCGAGACTCCTTCCTGCTCGATGACCAGCTTGTCTCCCTCAAAGCGGGTCTTGATGCTGCTGATGGCCTCCTGGTTCTCGCCAGCCACCACCAGCTGAGCCAAAGGTGCTCTGAAAAAGACCACCTCTACTGAACCCTTAACTGCAATATTGCTTACAGAGCGCATCTGGCGCTCCTCTTTCTCATAGTACGCGGTGCGGGACCAAGCGGACTCGCGGCCGGTCTCGTACTGGATGTTCAGCGGGCTGATGTCGTTCATGTGTCTGTCCCTGCTTTTGGATATTCGGTGATAAGCCCTATGCCGCCGCCTCAGTGCTGAGGCGCGTTTGAGTGCCGACCTTCTGAAGATGGTCCAATTTATTAAGACCCGGTGCAGAACGGTCATTCGTGTAGGTCATGCGGATCGAGGCCAAGTGCGTACGCTCTTCCTGCGAGCTGATCTCGTCACGATAAGCGATAGCTTCGTCCAAAGTCATGCTGACCTGTTCACGCCGATACAGAGTGGCGGAGCCGCCGTACACGATAGTGAAAAAACCTCTTTCGTACTCAGCCTGCTGCAGGGAGATGGTGAAGTCATATTTCTTCTTGGCCATGATGGTTATTCCTGTATGTGAAGTGATGAGTACAGGCTAAGGCCGTGTGGAGTGTGGCAGATCCCCGGTAACCATTACCCTTGAAGTTCTTTATTCGTCGATTTCTATCTTTGGCCATTACCTCTATCACCACACTCCTGTTGTTCACGGCTGGAGCTAATTATCTAATCCATCATGAAATTCCCTCAAGTGGCCAATGTCGATGAGTTCGCCGCGCTTTATGATCTGCAGCGCGTCAGCAAGCCCGGCTACATCGCGGGCAACGCGGCTACTCCGATTCCGAGGTTAGGCATCATCAAGAGCGCTACTGGCTGGAAGTCTGAGGTTGAGTATGAGCGCTTCATTTTCCGGGGCCTAAGATGCTACTTTGAGCAAGGCAGGATGCTTGATGCCACTCAGCTTCCCTTGGGACACCCGATCTACGCTCCTGGCGGCTACAGCGCATCACCCCAGCTTGGCCAGGCAGGCGGGACTTGCTAGGCCCTGATGACGCCTTAGATTGTCAGCTCGATAGTTCAAGGCTCACATTACGAGGTGAACTGGATGAATAAACGCATCGCAGGCATAGGCATCAACAAATCACAAATGCATAACTGGAGAGCGGAGCACCGACTTCATGGAAGGATCTAACCTGAAGGGTACCGTCGAGAGCCGCAATCTGGTTCTGATGGGCCAGGTAGCGCAGATGTGGCGCATAGCCAATGTTCGCTATACCGGTGGTGTGGTGCTGTTCTGGCAGGGCGGCGTGTACGGTTGGAAGAACAAGTTGCGAGACCCCTCAAGTGAGAGGCCTGGAACCTTCGCCATTGATGATGCCGGACATGTTTTCGTTGCCGAAGGCGGTAACGACTACGACGGGGCTAAGTGCTGGCTAGCAGTCAATCTGTCAGAGCGGTAGTAGCCAACAAGATCCGCGTGGCTTATCGCAGATCGGGCGCTAAAGCGCTGGATAATCGCGTACCGATCCGGTGGTGGTTGCGCTGGTTCCAATGCTCATCTTGTGTCCTCGAAATCCAAGCCATTGGGTTGAGGTAATTGGCGCGGGCTATGCCTGGTCTTGCAGTGCCCGGCCGACCTATCCTTTCCTACCAGGTAACTGTGTCACGGCGTTGTGATTACTGGTACAACCCCGCAGAACGCTCTAGGCCCGGCTGGGCGTTACTCAGCTTCCAGTGGATGAGGTGCAAAGCAGCACCAACCCTGGCCACCATCCGCCACTCTCCAGCAGTCAGTCCCTAAGCATCATCTCCAAGGGAGAATACTGGGATTGGCTACCTGCTCGATGAACTGCTTTCTAGGCGTACACTCGGCAAGAAATACCCTTTCCCTCATATCGTTAAGCTCTGCTTGATCAAAAAGGTTCAGGTCTTTGCAAGCTTTAAGGTATCCCTCCGCCTGACTCAAAACTCTCAGCACGTTCACCGGATATCCCTGTATGCCGGCGTCATGCATCAGCATCTCGAAATTCACGCGGGCAATAGCAGCCAGATCCGCATTTCGGGATTCGTGTTCCGCCAGGGCTTCATCGAACTTTCGGGAGTCGAATGCCGCTTCGGGGGGCTCGCTGTAGATGCGGCACATACCTCGCTCGTGTCGGTACTCTGCTTCGATAACGCTGGAGGAATGTTCAGCGCACACCACACAGCCTGGAAGCTGGCTGGCCCGCTCATTGACTTCCATTTCCACCCGTCTGCGTGCTTGATCCCAGTTTTCACCTGGTCGGGCATGCTTTCTCACATAATCGTCGTCGATTTGCATTGGCGCAGCTCAGCTCCAGTCCGATCGGTATCAGAGGATAATAAGATGATCCCAGTGTCGAGCAAAATACCCAACTCGTAACCTACCGCTTTTGGTTCAGGGCCGCTCAAAGCAGAGAGCCTGGCGCTCAGCGCATCAGGTTGTTAAGCCGCTGCACATGGACCTTACCAAGCGCAGAATTCAGCCTGAAGTGGTCGGAGCCTATCTCTGGCGCCACCTTCTCCATATCGAGACCCAGCACTGAGAGAGCTTCCTCACTCCCCAGGTCCAGAATCCGAATGGCTTCTACCCGATAGGTATCCAAGATTAGGCGCGCACCTGTACCGTTATCCGGCCATGTACTCAGCAGGTCTGAACCATAGCATTCAGGATCAATCAGGTAGATCCCCGCGAGCATGGTCACCAGATCGCGGTAGTGGGCAATAAACGTCTTTGCCCACACTCCGCTAATCCCAAAGCCCTTGCGTACGCCTAACGACATCTCAGCATCTGTCAGTGACGAAAGAAATCGTCTCTCCATGCTGTCACTGTCCGTGCGATGGTTGTAGGTGCCGGCATCGAGCGCTAAGCATTCAAACAGCATCGAGAGATTGAGATATTGACCGTTTGAGAGAGCCTGATCGGGAGTGTGGACGGCTTTAGGCATTGAACCGGTTCCGCATGCTTCGTTGGCGTGGCTTTGGCTGCAAGGCTACCCGGAGGCCTCGTGTATCGTAAAGCGCCCTGGAGCGACATTGAGCCAGTGACTCACCGGTGACCAGAGACCGGGTGATGATATCCAGTACTGTTACACCATCTTCGGGGTTGAGTAGACCGCTTTGTGTCTCTATCAGACCGAAGACTATCTGCTTGATCTTCCTGAGAGCGGCCTCAGTCCCGGGCAACGCCTTACCCGGCCAACCCCCCGCTTTAACCTCATCCTGGTCCATGAAGATATCTGTCAAGGCGGCAATCCGGATCACCCATAAATCATACTGATCGAACAGGCTCGCTACAGGAACCAAAATAGACTCACCCTTCCTGGTTACCCGACCGTAATGGTTGCGTACGGTCAGGCACACAAGCATCTGATCGGCAATATCACTGGCCTCAACATGCAAACCGTCCTGGGCCATTCCCTGGGAAATAATGTTCGAGGCTGAGACCAGATCGAAGCGCTCGTAATCCTGATCGCTCAGCTGCATGGTTGATTCTGCCATGGAAGTTGCTCCGATGAGTGAGATAGCCCATTAAAGACCGTCTACCCTCGTGCCAGAAGCAAGCCAAACGGGTCCGCGCATGCGGGATATCAGGCACTAAGACCAGAAACCGCTGTCGAAACCTAGCATTGGAATCCGCGAGGCACCCAAGAGGACAACCACATTCCCGGGGTTGCGGATAACCTGTATAGGATGTATCTCTGATCATAAGCCGTGTGCAAAAGAGGGACTGGGTATGCTTGAAATCATCGTGTTGTCCGGACAGATTTGCCTGTGGGTCATGGCGCTGATGTCATTGGCAGTCGTTGGTGCTTTGGTCGTAGACCCTGTCTTGAGCTTTCGGCAGTTCATCGCGACACTATCGAGCCTGACGACTGATCCCTACCACTATGTGTAGTCGATACGAAGCACCGTCCTCACAACGCTTGCTTGAGGCCTTCCAAGTCGCACCTGACGAACCGACGCAAACCGAACTATGGCCGACGTACGTTGGACCGTTCCTCCGTGCGCCTTCAGATGAGGGTGTGAATCATGACGCGCGTGCTTACGAAGCCCTTAGTGGGATATTCGGTCTGCTGCCCTTCTGGGCAAAGGACACCAAGCTGGCGCGCAGAACATACAACGCACGGTCCGAAACAGCGGCAGAAAAGAATTCGTTCCGGGGCGCCTGGAAATCCTCGCAGCACTGCATTATTCCGGCCGTTGCTATCTATGAGCCTGATTGGCGCAGTGGTAAAGCTGTTCCCACCAGAATATCAAGGGCAGACGGCGGATTGATGAGCATTGCCGGTCTATGGGACCGGTGGACCGGCCCGGCCGGCGAAGATGTCTATAGCTTCTCGATGCTGACGATCAATGCTGACGATCACCCACTGATGCGGAACTATCACCGCCCAGACGACGAAAAGCGCATGGTTGTTATTCTTCCCAATGGCGCCATTAATGATTGGCTGCGGGCACCTCCAGAGCAAAGCATGGAATTCATGCTTCAATACCCTGCAGATCGGCTTGTAGCGGAGGCCAGACCTTCCAAGCGGTGAGATTCGATCGCTTTTAGCGGCACTTTACTGCCCAAAGCTCTTCAAGGTTGGTCGTAAAGCTTGGGCTCTTCATTTCTCGGCGCATTCCCCAGGCCGGGGCTATTGGAATTCGCGCCGACCGCAGTGTGCCTCTACCCCATTTCTGATTGATCTCATCCAGGACACCCATCACCCGCTCCGACACTTCGGGCTGTACCTCAGCAAAGAGATCGTCGGTAAACTCTCCGCGCTGTCTCAGATCAAGCAATAGGATCTCAGCTTTGCTGTAGGAATAGCCTTCACGGAATACATGGTCGAGTCCGGCCAGCGCATATCGCGTGACAAGGCGGGTATCGTCGGTGGGGTAGGGCAGTTCGCACAGAACCCCCTTCGAATACTTCGCTTCATCGGGGTTGAACATGCCAGTACGGATGCTCACCCTTACGCGCTTGCAAAGCGAGCGCTGTGCCCGCAGCTTCTCGCATGCGCGAGCCGCATAGGTGGCCACCGACTCCCGTATTGGTTCTATCGTCAGTAGCCGGGTACCAAAAGCGCGGCTACAGCATATTTCCTGCCTTGGAGGGGCGGCTTCCTCAAGGTCCAGGCAGGGCAAACCACGAAGCTCCCGAGCAGTTTTCTCGACGACAACACTGTACTGCTTTCGCAACGTCCAAGCATCAGCCTGCGCCAGGTCCCATGCGGTTTTGATGCCTATGCACGTTAGATGCTCGTTCATTCGTCGCCCGACGCCCCATACTTCATCAACCGGCATCACCTTCAGTAGCCGGTCCCGTCGCTCAGGGTCGCAAATGTCGACCACCCCACCAGTTTGGCGCTGCCACTTTTTCGCAGCCGCATTGGCGAGTTTTGCTAAGGTTTTTGTGGATGCGATACCTACGCCGGTCGGAATGCCTGTTAGCTTTAATACCTGTGCCCGTATATCGCGGCCCATCTGCAAGCGGTCACTGATACCGGTTAAATCGCAAAATGACTCGTCGATTGAATACACCTCGACAGCCGGCACCAGGCTCTCAATCACGGACATGACGCGCTGACTTAAATCCCCGTACAGCTCATAGTTGGAGGAGAACGCAAGAATGCCGTGCCGGCGCAGCGTCTCCCTGATCTCAAAGTACGGCGCACCCATCTTAATGTAGGGCCTAGCATCTGCAGAGCGGGCTATGACACAGCCGTCGTTGTTGCTCAAGACCACAATCGGCGTGCGTAGCAGATCCGGGCGGAACGCTCGTTCGCATGAAGCGTAAAAAGCGATGCAGTCCACGAGCGCAATAGCGCGATCAGCCATGATTGCAGTGCTGCCTGATGCTGTTCATAACCACACCCCAGATTAGGAGTTCGTCACCTTCCATGATGAACCTGGCGGCGTATATTGGGTTCTCAGACAGCAAGACGACCTGATTGTGAGCTCGTGTAAAACGCTTCACGAAGGTATCACCGTTTATCGCAGCTATAACGATGTCACCGGATCGAGCGTCAACGCCACGGCTTACAACCAGAATATCCCCGTCAAAGATACCGACCCCAATCATGCTGTCACCGTGAGCGCGTACGAGGTAGGTTTGAGGCGCGTCTATGTCCAAGAGAGCATCAAGCGATATTGTTTTTTCAATGTGGTCTTGGGCGGGGCTCGGAAATCCGGCAGGGACTCGCGCGGAGTAGAAGGGGAGCCGGGCCTTGGAGCAGGTAACGGGCGCGAGAATTTCTGCATTGCTCATTTGGCATGCCTTGTCATGTGCTGGATATGCGTACAGTATAGAGGCAGATACGTTAAGCAACAACTATGAGGCCTCAGGGCACGCCTTCGGGAGTCATTCCTATGTCAAGGGTTGAGTTTTGACTATTCCATCGCGCAACCCGGGAACCACTACCAATCCCGAGATTTCGAGGCGGGGGCGCCCAGAACCTTAGATTTTGCTGCCTTTTGCAAGCAAAACGGGAAAAAGGGCGCTCGGTTTGTGCGTTTAATTCATGGCTCAGGAAGGCCTTGGCTTCCTGAGAGTAAATCAACGCCTGCATGATGGTTTCCGTTTAGGCAGTCTAATAGTGTTCTGGATGGCCCCTAAGCAGCGTTTTTGCCGGCTATACCGGTGGCGTGCGGTTTCGAGGAAACCGCCGATTTGGTCGGCGCGATCAACGTTGAGGGCGGGATACAAAAGTGAGCGGAGCGGCAATGCCTCAAGCAGCAGGAACCATCGAGGCGGCTTAGTATTGCGCCTAATCGCTGTAGGAACCCCCCGCCATCTGGCGGGGGAAGAGGTCAAACATGGTTCATGGTAATACATGCCGGAAAAGTCTAGTCCTGCACTCCGCTTTTGCCACTGTCGTGTGAATTATTGGACATACGGATTTGGTCCATGAATATCTGTTCTACAGATCGGGAACCAATTACTTTGACCGTTAAATAATTGATCATTTCGTGGGGTGCCGTTTTCAAACGGTCTGCCCGAATGATCAACAGCAAAATATGTGTATGCTCCCCTGGTTGCATAGGGTTGGTTTGATCTGAGATGAGTAATAAAAGTTGGGGACCAAAATAGAGACCAGTATCTTGGGCCGTTAAGATTTCCCGAAAGGGGGCCATATACAGCATTTGTATCACCCCTAACAGTCGGATGTGGAACAGGGCCGCCTCCAATAGAAAGGTACATAAAACATTGGTAAACACTCGGCCTTTCACAAACTTGCCATCCGGTGCCGTCAGTACAACTTATAACGCTCCAGCCTGAACCCGGGTTTGGCTCATGTACCTCCTGCCATGTGACCGCAAATGCATGGACGGTCGCAAATAAAGAACAGAACAAGCAGGCTATTACTTGATTATTTGATTTCTTGTTTACTGGAAACATGTAGCCTCATCATTGGTGCTAACAAGATTAACTAAGGTTTGTACATCATCCTTAACTCAGCCGTTTACTGCTTACTTGAGTGACTTTCCGGCTTTGAAGGATGGAACAGAATATGCACTGATGGTCATTAGTCCGCTTGCCTTTGGGTTACGCCCAGTGCGTTCCGCACGCTATTACTCATCAAAGGTACTGAAGCCAACCAGTGCAACATCGTTACCTGCGGCAGGCTCGGTGGTGATGGTTGAAGTAAAGGCGCCCAGGGTGCGACCGGCAGTATCTCTGCTCACGTCAGGATTGATGCCGGTTGCATCAATCAGGTTTTTCTTGTTCATAAAGTTCAATACCTTGGGGGTTGTGGGGAGTACAGAATCAGTATACCGATTCGCGATTATGGTCCAAGCAAACAGGGGGGCAGATTTAGGAGAAAAGAGGAGAAGGAACCCTGAGCTCCAAAGTGTCCACTCAAGAACGCGACCACCCACATCTTCACATTAGGACTGATTCCCGATGATGGGTTCTGACGATGACACGCAGATAGCGAGCCCGAGGAACGAAAGTAACGGTCTGATTGCCTAGGCAGATTCTCGACTAGGTGCTTTCTGGCATGAAAAGATCGGATTCGGAGCCGGTCAGTTGAGAGTTTGATGCTTACTGCCGAAGATCAGCGCCACTACGAAATCACGGGATTAGCTTTCGCTGCCAAAACCTAAGATGGAATTTGGCCGCCGCCGCCGCCGCCGCCCAATCTGAAAAGCCGGGGGTTCTTTTGCGTGAGCAAAAAAGCCTCCGCAGGAGGCTCGTGTTCCTTTTTGCCATGGCAAAAAAAGCCCCTGTTAAGGGGCTCTGTTCTCCTTTTGCCCAAGCAAAAGAAGCCCCTGCGAAGGGGCTCGGGTTTAAGCCAGTAGGGTCTTGCGGTGATCGTCCAGGTTGGTCACGCGGTCATTATGTGAGGACGCCCGGGCCTGTTCAAAGATGACTGTCTCCTGCGTAGCGAACATTGAGTTTTCACCGGGCTTGAGGGTGACCTCATCCCCTGAGTGGTTCTCAAGGACCCCCTTGATGACGGTGTCCTCAGAGTCGAACTGAGCCACTGGGAAGTCCTCAGGCATTTTAACCCGTTCCAACAACCTTCGAATGTCACTATAGGTCAGACAAGGCCTCTTACGCATCAGTGAGACCACCTCACCCAAAACATTCCTATTCTCTCTGGCTGCAGCCATGCAGCGGGACCAGACATTCTTGCGTAGCGTGTTGATCCGGCCGGCTTTAAGGGCCGCTTCAGCTTCGTTGATGGGTTTTGCGTTAAAGGTGCGATTTTCCCCGAGCATCAGAAACCGAGCTGCCAGGTCATCGAATTGGTGTATGTCGTCGAGAGCAGCTTCGCTCATAGATCCAGTGAGTACCTTCTCGGCCGCCGATCCCATGAGAAGCATATGCATGCGCCAGTAAAGAAATGGTGCTGTGTTCACGAGATTCGTCTCGGAAAAGATCTTTGAGGTCCGAGCATTGATGTCGAGCTCAATGCTGAACGAGTCATCGAAGAGGCAGTTGCTACCCCGGTAGGCAATTGTGCGTCCGGCCTGGTGAATTATCAGGCGAGTCAGATCGACCATGGTTACCTGGAATGCCGGGCGCTGATCCACGGACTGCTTAAACTCTGCAGGAAGGGTAAGGGTGTTGATCATCTCGGCGTCCCGATGGGATGCCGGAGTGGCGGGCTCTGCCTTGGGCTTAGCCATCCAATGCGCTGCGGCCATGATCAGCAGAACTACGCCAGCAGTTATCACGTACTCGGTATGTTCAAGGGACACGCGGGTTACCGGCGCCGCGCAAAGGAATATCCCAAGCGAGATCGCCGATGTGACCCATGCCATCGTTAGCCCACGGTGGTAACTTGCGGCGGCGGTCTTCGATGCCTCACCAGGCGCAGAGTGCTGAACACTGAAGAACGGAGTTACAGCGGCCAGAACCAGAGAAAGAGCGATTGCGGCCGTCGTTGCCATGGATACCAGGTGGTGAGGTCGGTCGATGTAATACATGTACGCGACGACGTACATGCCAACTATGAGAACGGCGATCCCCCCGGCGCTGAGCACCGAATATATATTCACGCCGTTGTCTTTCTCCAGATTGTGACTGCTCATCTTTGAGGTGCCTCTTTTAATCCAGAACAGGAACAGCGGGTACTGCCTTTGGCTTGGATTCATCAGGGCTGGCCATAGCCGTCTGATTTTTTACCCCTGCTCCCGGCTCTGCGGCTGGGAGCTGCTTAGCCTGTTTCTGCCTTTGCTTTTGCTTCTGCGGCTGCTTCGCACCAGCGTCGGGCTGAGCCTCTGTAGTCTTCTGAGGCTGCTTATGGGCGGCTGGCGTTTTACCCTGCTGGTTCGGGGCAGCCTTGCTGGGATGGGAAGCAGGCGTGTTCTGAGCCGCTGCGGAGGCTTGCTGTTTCGCCTCATGTCGACCGACCTGCTCCTGTCCGGGGCGCTGGACCGAGCCACCTGAAGGTTTGCGATTAGCAGGACGCTTCCGCTTGCTTGCGAGGTCGAGGTCACGCTGGCACTCGCGAATCTCAGATTCGAATGCATCCAATGCTCTTTTGAAACGATCGGATGACTTCCGTACTGCGTCACGCATGTTGTTAGCGCTGGACATCGACATGTTAACGAGCTGGATTTCAAAACGCGATACCGCGACGGTAGTATGAACCATCGAAGCGCAGCGCTCGCCGGTCACGCGGATCTCACGGGTGGGGTAGCCTACCACTAGGTTATTACGATCATCGGCCATTGGTTAATTCCTTATTGCTGTGGGGAGGTGGTGCCAATTGAGCGCAACCAGGTCCAACCGCCTACACGCTTGGTACAGGAGGTAAAGAACTCGGAGAGATCACGGCTGTGCTTCAGGTATGTGGCATTGTCATCGGGTACAACGTACCCCCACGCATCAACCCAGAACAGATGAGCTACTTTGTGTGGGAGGTAACAGACCTCGTAGTGTCTGTATTCGGGCGCGCGCAGGAATACCTTTGCGATGTAAAGGCAGAGAGTTATTGCAATAACCCACCAGATAATCTGGCGTAGTGCGCCGGAGGGCTTTGAGCCTTCAGTCATTGTTGATGTCCTCTTTCTGGAATGTGATTCGCATGCCGGTCTTTCTGGCCACTGCGTCAACGGCCTCCTTTGGGTCGAATCCGACGTTGATGAGAGATGCGAATGTGCTGGCGGCTTCTTGCTCAACACTGATCTCGTAGCCAAACGCCGAGGCGTATCGGTTCCAGACAGCCCTTGAAGCGGGAGTAAGGCAGCGGCTGGTGCTGATGACGCGGTTGAATGCTTTGATGTTTGCGGGCCGCTGATTCAGGTAAGCAGTGCACATTCGCGCAAGATACTCACCGGCGTTGATCCGACCAGCGACGAGATGGTGAAGCGTTTCAGGTTTGCCGGACCGGCGTAGCGCATCAGCATCGTCCATGCCGGCGCCCAACGGAATGATGCTTGTGACAATCCCGGCTGCCTCGCAATTGCGGATAGTTGTAACCCCGCTATCAAACCCGGCCTCGTCACCATCAAGCATTTGCGCGTACTCAGTCACTCCCTTCTCAGCGAAGAACTGGGCCTGAGCAGCGTTAACGGACGCCTGTCCAACAGCGCAACCCCATATGTCGAGCAGTTGCAGCGCCCAGGCGTCAAACACTCCTTCAACGCCCACCAGTATCGAAGGCTTGCGGGAGTTGAAGAGGTAAGGAATGTTCTTCTTCAGTGACGGCGCAAAACGGTACTTGGGGGACCGTTTGTCGCCAGCACCTTTTGGTAGCCTGCCCCATAGACGAAAGTCACCGTCAGGGTGTGGCCAGTAACCTACAACCCGTCCAGTCATGCCGCTGAGTAGCCGGGTTGTGTCGGCGGGATCAATCTCCACGTAGCCCTTCAGAGCGGCGACCTCTTTGGAGATACCCTTTTGCTCGAGGAGGGTAAGCACCTCTTCAGGGGTAGTGTAAAGGCCGAGCTTCATTAACTTGAGTTGATTGGCAGATAATCCGCGCTCTTGTGCAAGCTCAGCAACCAGAGCCGGGTGTTTGCCTGCCAGGTACTGCGTGACCTGAAAAATTGCTTTGCCGGCAGACACAGGTGCCGACGTCTGGGATGCGGAATTCGTTGCTGCAGAGATATCGCGCTTGTTCTTGGGAGGCTCAACGTTAGCCACCCGGCATAGTTCCGTAACGACATCAGCATCCCGGAAGCCGTTCAGGACAAGCGCATCCCAAAGGCTGGTAGACTGTCCGCACTTGTTTTTACGCGGGCATTGAATGTATCCCGATCCGGGAAAGTGGAAGGCCTCTGGCTCGCCACAGACCGGACAAACCATTTGATAGCTTCCTGACGTGGACTGGTCCTTGGGACGAAGGAACGTCAGGAGACCGGCGTCAACAGCGTCTATTCGCGGATATACGACGTCGCGAAGAAATTCT
Organism: Halopseudomonas sp. SMJS2; assembly: GCF_029866945.1. Lineage (NCBI taxonomy): Bacteria > Pseudomonadati > Pseudomonadota > Gammaproteobacteria > Pseudomonadales > Pseudomonadaceae > Halopseudomonas > Halopseudomonas sp. SMJS2. Next base: position 47,166 of record NZ_CP123446.1, read on the forward strand.
GTGATTTCTGACGCCATTACTCTTGCACTCCACCGGGAGCGATCTCAATGCCAGAAATATCTACACCCGAGGCGGCTGCCAGAGTTGCCAGCTTTCCCTTCAGGCTGCGCCTAACACGGCTGACCTGTTTCTGGGATACGGCCAGGATTTCGCTAATTGCTGACGGGGAGTGTTCGTCGATAACAACCAAACGCAACATCTGGTGCTCGCGTGTGGTCAGCTTGCACCGGATTCTTTCGATGTAGCGGTGGCAAACCTGCATGTCGAAGTCGGCGAGGGGAACGCCTTCAGACAAGAATACGGGTGAGGCCTCAAGAGCCTCCTCGTAGGTGCTACTCGCTGTGTTGTAGTCGTCTTGCAGCGAGTGAGAGCGGCGGGGGAGGTCGATCGGTTTAAGGTCGGAGCCAACGATTCCGCAAGTGCCGGGGATCTCATCAAAAACCAGGGAGATTCCCTTTCGACGAATGAACTGCAATGCCGCTCCGAACAGAATCAACCCGCGCCGCTCAGGGGCAGCGTCAGGGTGATTGAGAATTGAACGGCTGACAGCTTCGTACAGACCCAGGCTGAGGATCGACAGAATTTCATCATCAGGCATCGGGACACGCAGACGCATGCGCACCTCTGCAGTCCATTGCTTGCGCGACTCGTGATCATTTATGAAAGACCACGGGTCCAGGGAAGTAAATTCCTCCCTGCTCAACGATGTCAGATAATCGTTGCGCGTACTTCTCATAACGCCTCCTACAACCCTAAGGCTGAATCCCCTAACATCCGGAGTGATCCGGTAGACAGCAAATGCTGTCACCCCCCTCTAGCTTTTCCAGGGTCGTTGCCCTGCGTTTCCCGTCGCGGTGCGATCAGGCTTGAAAAATATTCTATGGAGTTTTTATCGCACCGCAATTCAAGTGCATGTAAAAAAGCGCTCCGCAGCGCATCAAGGTGACAGGAAGCGATAAAAATGTGTTGAGAGGGTCGCAATGGGGCTTGGAGAAAAGGGGGGCGCCGTTATCATGGCTGAAAATGGAGGACGGAATGATTGATCACAAAACACTGCTGGCAACTGCGAGCGCTCATGAAAATGAGCTTGGTGCCTGCCTCAAGGCCTGGGCATGTGAACGCAACGGCGGACATCGCGTATTGATGTCCTACTGGTACAAAGACAAAAGTTATAGGGCCAAAGCCCTGTTGGTCGATAAGGACGGGAAGTTTGAGGTTGAGATGATCGCTGCACATCTCAACGAAAGGCTTGGGGCGGGAGAAGAGACCATCAAGGGAATGAGATCTGGCTTCAACGCCCGGCTCAGAAAGTCCGGGCGGTCAATGGTTGGCGCACTGGCACATGCCCAGCCGGGTAACGAGATTCACTGAGCCGGTTACTGGCCTGGCTCGATGTAGATGCCTATCCCCGATGCCAGGCAGGCGCTTATGACGGACATCCCCATTTCGTCCTTAAGCGCCTGCTGGGGTAGAACTGCGCAAGAAGGCTTGAGCTCAGACAAGGCAGTCATCACTTCTGCAAGCGCACCAACGAACGTTGAGCTTACGATAAAACAATCCTGCACCTGAATCCCCTGGAGCGCGGCAGAGCCTTCAGCAGAGCATGTGATCCCACTAAACGAATCAGCAGTGAACTGGGCGGCCAACCCCCGCTTAGCGCCCGCGTACCTGAACTTGACCAGGGTTTGGTGATGCCATAACTTTTTACCTGCCGGCGAGAATTCATCTGGCGGCAGATCCTTTTCGCTCAAGCGGTACAGCGTTTGCCGGGAGATGTTCAAGAAGGCCGCAGCATCTGTAATGTTGTAGGACTTCATAGGAAAAACCTGAGGACAGAGTATTATTAAATTAGAAGGTGGTTTACGGACGATCAGTCGCTCAAAATGACCATTTCTGACCGCCTTACGCGCAAAACCAGTAATCCCTCCCCGATTGATCTTTGCCTGGGCATATTGCCCCCGAAACATTCCTCAAACCACCGAATCCCGTGTAATTCCGAACCTATTCCGGCAGCCCTGTGTGGGATTACCTGCCAATGAATACCTCTTTTGGGCACCAGCTTTGCGTCAATAACCGAAACTATCGCAAGACTGCATAATTCGCGTAAAGAGGCACCTTTAGGGCTGAAATGTCTCCACATTCAGCCATATTGGATAGCCATCTGAGAGTCGCCGTAGGGCGCGTCGCACAGCTGAGCCATCCCGGGAACAAGCGGCAGGAGCAATGGAATAGCTGTTGAAGACCCAGCATCTTCAACAGTGAAACACGGCTGGAAGGCGTGTCCATATCGGAGTTGTGCCGAAGGCGTGGCTGCCGCTCAAACTGATTTCGCTGGGTCCCGCACAATAGGTGTTCAACCCCGCATGTTCATTGGCATCCAACCAGCAAAATATCCCACAAATATCAGCGTTTTTGTCCCGTTTGTTACACCCGATTGGATGGAACGTAACGACGATAAAGTGTTGAATTGAATAGATGAATAAGGACGGGTCGGCAAGAGCAAGACAAAAGCTACCTAAGGCCGCGAAAATCATATCCAAGGAATATAGGGATAATTAGAGGGATGTAGGGGAAGGGAAGGGGGGCCCATGCAAGGCAGAACGGGTAGTTGTGAGGTAATGAAGGGTAATTGGCGGGAAGGGAGCGGCAGATGGTAGGTATTCCGAAGGTGGTAGAGCCATTCACGAATGGCACTGGGGGCGCGCGACGGCCCCAAAGTAACAAAGCGGACAAATCCGGTGGAAAAAAGGTTGAACAAGCCGCGCCTGTTGACGCAACAAAGTACAGCTCTGATTACATTAAGAAATTCAAAGCTTCTGTTGAGACGAGACAGGCGACTTTTGAGGAAATGATCGCCTGGCTGCTAGAGCTTGGCAGGATTGCAGAAGAGATAGTCGAGTTAGCGATCAGAGTAAAAAAGAAACTGAAAACAAATGATCGTGCTAAGGGTGCCACGCTTAAATTCGAGTGCAAAAAACGGCCTTCCAGTAATGGCCAGCTTTACATCTCAATTAGAATTCGTCGCGAAGGTTCAGATGTGACTAAGGGGCTCACCGGCGTTGAAAGTGCTGAGGCCCGAAAGCTTTTGTCACCGATGGTGGGGCGTGATGTAACTACGTCCGTGCTGCCTCTGATCGAGCAAATTAATGCGGTTAACGATGCCTTGACGGTGCTTTCGGAACTCGCCCCCAGCTTCGATGATTTCCGCGAACCAGGGCAATCCTCGTTGCTGAAGGCTTGGGCAAAGGCAATTGAGCTCTATGGAATTGCTGCAAGCGATGCATTGAAAGGCCGGATAGATCAATTCCTTGACGTTGACGCGGAGCTCCTAGAACAGGCGTTCCTGTTCAATCACGAACGAAACAATGTTCGGTTCAACTCAATCCTGTGCCGAATGGTTCTAGGCCACACGGACCCGTTGGGGCCAAGGGGTATTCAGTTTCGAATTGTGAGGAAAATTATTCCAACAACTGGAGTTCGGGTATCGAATCCTCTTGTTTCCGTGAAGAAATACCGTAGTAGGTTGCAGGACAAGAAAGCGCTTGAGGCGAGCCTCGGCCGGGCACCGACCCCCGAGGAGATGGAAGAGGTTCGGGCTAATAGAAGGAAAAGGAGCTACACACCCTGGATAACGGTCGATTTGATCTCGCACTGTCATTTAGGTACCCAAATCAGGGACGTATTACACAGACAGAAGAAAATTGTGGCCTGTATGGAAGGCTGGAGTCGGGACCGCGACTTCTTCCAACAGCTACATCAACAGAGGGTGAGGATATGCAAGAAAAGAACATAGTGGCGATCGACCTGGGTAACGGGTTCACGAGCTTCAAGGCAGGCAACGGGAAACAGGGTGCATTCGCCTCCCTAGTTGCGCCATATAGCGGCTCTGCAGGAATTGGAGGAAGCTTTGGAAAGCCCTTTTTCAAGACCCAGGATGGTAAAAGGTATCTGATCGGAGATGACTGTCGCGAGGAGGGTGCGGTGACCCGCAGCACCGATTCGAGCTTCTATTCGAGCAACGAGATCCGTGTTCTCTTCTTGCGAGCTCTAAAGCTGAGCGAAATCAAGAACCCGCTTATCGTGACAGGCCTTCCGACGGAGTTCTTTGCCAAGAGCGCAAAAGCATTTGAAGCCAACCTTAAGAAATGGGCTACCGAAGAAGGCTATACACCGGAATTTATCAAGATCCTCCCGCAATGGGCTGGCCCTTGGTTCGATGAGGAGCTGGCTGATGAGAACGGACAAATTCTCCCTCTAGGCCATGTCACCAAAGGCAAAATCGGAATCATCGACATTGGGCAAGGCACTACGGACATCGGCCAATTCAACGACGGCAAAGTGTCCGACAGCCGCTATGGCGAATCGAAAGGCGTTTCTGACATCCACAAAGCATTGTATACGCAGCTTCGTAATCCTGATCGCTTTAATGAGACCTTGCCGAAAAAGGATCGTCTACCGAAAGGGTTCAGTCTCGATAAACAGACTACTGAGTTCACGATGGACACCTGGCTGAGAGACGGATTCATTCCATGGCGAGGTGACCGGCTCGATATCGAGGCAATAAGCCGTCCGGCAAGAGAAGAGTTCGCCGGCGATCTCCTACCCCGTTGCATTAGCCATGTTTGGGGAAGCACGGACTTCCTTAGCGGGATGATCGTAGCGGGTGGGGGCGCGATGGTGCTCGGGCGAGACATCTTCAAGAAGTATGTGAATTGCCCCATCTTCATGGCCAGCTCACCGGAGAAGAGTATTGTTCGGGGTTACTACCGGTTCTTCCGCACCCAAATTTTGCCGAAGGGGGTTCAATCTCAATGAAAGATCAAGGGGTCGCAAAGCACGTCGTTGTCGGCCACCTGTTCGAGTCCAGGCACGCTGCGCTGATCGAGATGACGAATTCACTTTCTGGCAAGCTGAGGAATCATTTCATACTCAAAATCGCGGAAGCATGCCTCGAGAAATATCCGATAAGGATGTCAGATTACTCATCGAGCAGGGATGAGGTGGGAAAGGGCACGCCGTTGAAGATAACCATCCGTGAAGATCTCTACCCACGGATGTTCTCCCGATATAAAGATCTGCCCCATGGAATTCGATCAACCGTAATGATGAATCTCCTGAATCGGCATGCAGAGCTCATGGCGGGTGCGCCGGAAATTGTTGAGGACGCAGTAAGGGTTCTCGACGCGGCAAGCCTGGACAGCAGCGTCAAGCGAACTGAAATGGAGGTTGCGGGGGGGAGTGAAACAACGACAATCCAAGCTCCACCGGTACCGATTGACATATTGCCCGTGGAACAGCCAAATCCTCGGCCGGAGACCTCTGCGGCTGTACCAACTGCAGCTGCAGCTATAGAGGAGGAAGATCCGTTAATAGGACTTGAATCAGGCTTATAAAAGGAAAGCCGGCGTTGCGCCGGCTTTTAGTTAATCCAGAACTCGTATCGCCCATCCGCTCGCATCCCGCTCACCTCGAATGCGCCTTGCCAGTTAGAAAAGGCATCCAGTATCTGTGCTAGCTCAGTGGCGCCACCATATCCAGTTATGAAGGGAGGTTCCTTCGCCGTGGTTTTGCTGGAGTGCACGCTTAAAGACTCAGCGCCCACCTCGACATTCACCACAGTACCTGGGGCCTGATCGAAGATGTCGAGGATCTTTTCTGCAATTTCAATCATTCTTCGCGCGCCTCACATGAACCCAGAAAAGAGCCTGGGTAGTGATAGTGACGGTAATGGCGGCTCTCTCTCTGGCGAGCCAGCTAAGCGCAAATGGTAAGAAACCTGCGTTGTCAGCAGTCAGAGGTGCTTCAGAGCCCTGCTCAGCGCAAATCAAGTGGGCAGCGACCACCCCCTTGGCCTCGTACGCACTCAGATCCAGCGCGAACGTAAAGGCTGTATCCGGATAGAAAACCAACATGGAGCCGCACAGCTCGCTAAGGCTTATGACCGTCAGGTTATCAAGATGCATGCCAGGCCTCATGTTGGACGCGGTTCGCTCGACAAAGACATTTTTTGAACGAGGCCAATGATCCAGCATGCAGCTTTCATAAGCATGAGGGTCATCCAGATACGAGGTATCAGTGTCGTAAAGCGAAGATGGTGAAGCAGCCATTAATAATCATTATTTCCAAAAAAAGAGGGTATGACACTCAGGGAGCCGGTTTATCTTGATCGCCCTGAATCACAGACTTACGGAAAACCTTCATGCTCGTCATCCAGCCATCAGACACAACTTGGAACGAACCGCTATCGCTTGTTTTGATGTGGATGTCTTCTATATACCGCTCGATGCGAGGAATCTGTACCAAACCGCCTCTTTCCAATAAATCCTTCAGCTGCTGGATCTCAGGGCTATCTGAAGGCAGCGTATCCATCAGCTCCAACCCAGCCTCAATCTCAGAGTCATGAGCCTTCTCGGACGCACCTGGTACGAATGGGAAACCAAAGCGCTCGAGTTCTCCCTTGCCAACGACCGAGCCAACGCTCTGTCCCTTCTTTACCTGCTCAGGCAACGCGAGCATCAGCTCGACAAGTTGTGCCTCGGTGACGGTCCAAGGGAATGGATGGGCAAGCTCTTCGGCCGGAGAAACCATGCTTACTGCATACGGGATCAAGGCGTCAGGTTCGCCCGCCTCAGAGCGCAAGACAATCGAACCCGTTGCATCGACAACAAACGCGCACAGGACACCGGAGCCGGTGTCGAAGTACAGCTTATTCACCCCTTAACCCCTCATCGATCAGATTCATGGTGTCATAGAATTGGCCCTCCAGTGTCGGAGAGTAATAGGCCTTGTATGCACTACCACGAACAAAGTCAGGAAATGCATCGTCATCCAGATCAGCTCCCAAGTGGTGCGCAATCGAGCGCATGGCTTGAAGCTCGGAGGTGTCACGATTCATCGAAACATACGCATCGCGAACCATGCCCTCAGGGTCAACGATAAAAAAATGACGCCCCCACCGGTCCCAGAAATCCGAATCAACTTTGTCGATTCCTGCATCTACATCAAGGGAGCGCCAGAATGCGCCATTGTCGCCATCTGGATAAGTGATAAAAGGACGAATCCAGTCCGAGTACAAAAGCCCTGCCTGACCTGGGTAGCGAGCTGCTGGAGAGATAACGTAGGCATCGAAAATGCTGTGAGTGTTCTGTGCCCAGAGCACACCAGGCAGTTTGCTTCCCGCCTTCATACCGCCCCAACCCTCATCCTTAGATTTAGGAAGCGCGTCGTACTGCATCCAAACGAAATCGACACGATCCTTAAAATTGTGATCATGTAAAAAGCTCATGACCTTCTCACCGGTAACCGTGTCATTGACCGCGCGCGAGGTAAAGTCTGAGCTACCTTCTTTTACCCAGGGCGCCGATGCCATATAAATGACCCATTTGTTGGGGTGCTGATAAGAAGATTGACTGAACACTCCAACATTCCCGCTCTGGTCCTGAGTGATCTGCATTGAGTCTGAACCAGCTGGAAGCCTAAATGGAACCGGTTCATCAATAGTCGGCATGTATTCTGAGAATGCAGCCTTGGCATCTGGCTCGTCTGAACCGCAACCAACCAGCACAAAAGCTACCGAAAGCATTATATTTTTTACGTTCATCATGAAATCCCTTGCAGGTCCGCAAATTGGTGGCTAAATGCCGCCCTATGTGCACACTTTAACGTCCGAGTTCCGAAGCTCAAGCTTTAGTTTCCAGCTCCGAAAATGGAGCTGGAGAAAAAGAGCAAGACACTGCTATTGCTTTGGTTTTGAGGGAGGCGGTGGAGGTGGATTCAGAGAGCCTTTCATGGAAAGCGTCTGTGATGACGAGTTCTGCCCGGCCGGCGCCGGAGCCCGCGCGGCAGATGCTGCGGATGCGCTCATAGTACGTGCAGCATTCATTTGCATAGTTACCGACTTCGATGCCGAAGGTGCACTATTGGCGCTAACGGCCTTTGAAATCACAGCGCCGCCTTTACCGAACGTCAGGGCAGTGAAAGCTAGACCCCCTATCATTTTAGCCATTGACGACGCTCTCTCAGTTCCTATCGATCCAGGTTTGAAGCCGGACAGCGCCTTTGCGTCATCCCAAAGTATCAGTCGCGCCGCCGCCACCTCAACGACAGTCAGTGCGGAAAATATAATTGCTTTAGTAGTCGACGCTGCCTGAGTGGCCGTCATCCCGGCAGTGAAACCGGTATTAAAACCTTGTGCGCTAGAAACCTGTTGGAAGTACAGCACCTCCGCCGCCATCGATACGAATAGGTCATTAAGATAAATCAGAAGAAACGCAAAAATCACTAATTTGAAAAAGGTTATCAGTATCTGCGGTCCAAGGAATACGGACATAACGGCAAAAAGCGGAAAGGTAACGAGCAGTGCAGCAGCAAGCATTGCTGACACAGACACCATCATAGGAATTTTATACCTGAGCATGAACTCACCAACCTTTGCGGACATTGCAATGAGCCCTCCCATTACGTTGTCACTGATATTTTCTAAAGCGCTGACCTGCAGGTTTGAAGGCTCAAGCCCTAAATCCCGCATGTATTGTATGCTAGCTGTGTTAGCCATATCGCCAACTCGTGCTAACGCAGTTAGATTGTTCTTAGCCATATATACAGGATCGGTTATCAAATTGCTTTCGTTGGTTGAGTCCCGTAGTGCACTGAAAACGTGATTGCTTAACTCGTAAGCCTCTCTGCACGTTTTTGGATAAAACATAAAGGCTTGGTCTGGCGCTAGCTCTGAACCGTTAGCGATAGCACCGTGTACATATTTCCCTCCTTCAAATGTTCTCGGGTCGAGAAAGTCACTACTGCTGCTGATTCCTGATTTTGCGCTGTCAAAATATCCTTTACTGGGGATCTTAAAACCGTAGGTCGTTCCCCCTGCAAATGGGTTTTTATGGTCAGGAATACTATCCAAAAGCTGAAGTCCATCCTCAACCATGTTGTCAACGACGGCTGCAGAAATCACCTGATTTGTTCCGCTGGACGCCGCCGCTTTGTAAGCAAGATCTGGTCGCCATGCCTTATCAAGCAACTGCCCATAAAAGGCCCCTAATGAGTCCCAGGTGCCCCTGCCGATAGCGCTGAGAATGCTCCTATCCGCTGAGTTGACTCCAACTAAATTTGAACCTGCAAGCCCAACGCCGTGCGCGGCGGAGAGTTTCCCGGAGTCGTTAAAGACATCCTCGATGGCCCTGTTGCAGAGCCCCATGTAGGAGGTGACAAGATCAAATCCGGGCGAATTCTTTAAAGACCGGGCTACGTTTTCTGCGGCTTCGTCATATAGTATTGCGTGCTTGGCCGTTCGATTGCTTGTGCTGCCTGTAGCTTCACCCATAAGGGTGTTATTAAATACAGAATCCGTTGATGAGCGGAAGAGCTCATAAATATTGCCAGTCAATCTGAAAGTCCATACTGAACCGTTTGCAACAGGTGCTGGGCCCTGTGCGTTACCGGGGAACATGGCTGAGGTGTCCTTTGCCGGAGCAATAAGTATCCCGGTCACAATCAGAATGATAAATGAGCCTACTACCCCCTTGAATTTATCCTCCGGTAATTTTACTGCCATTAGGGCAGTCCAAACTAAGCCGCCTCCGAATATTACAGGGATAGCTGCTTCACGCATCGAAGCATGGAAGGTAGACCATGAAAGGAAATAGAACTGGATAAGGCCTAGGAGGTTTCCAGAAATTATTTTAAGCGGTAATAGCTCTACACTTTCCATAATACGAGTCCTTTACCTTTCGAATGACCGCTTAAATATTCCGTCTATTTCCATCTGCTTTTGTATCGTGTTGAGCTCAGATTCAAGCGTATCCACAGCGAGCAGATAGTTATTAGCAATTCGAGGCGAAATTAGTTCGCTTGATTCCTGGTTCTGCAGGCCTGTCATCACTGCTAGATCAAGTCGTCCGACAATACCAGCAAGATCCTTGAGTGCTGCGGCCGAGGCTAGCTGCCGCTGCTGCGCTACGAATACATTAGGTGTTTCTTTTGACGACGTTACCAAAGCCCTATGCTGGTTATCGGTGATGACAATCCCCGTTCTATTCACGAGTGCCTTAAAACCTTCTGTCTCGTTAAATGAGGCGTAGGGCGCGCTTACGATCTCACCGATCCAAGTGTAATACTGTTCTGTCAGGCGCTTTGATACATCGAGGAGGGTCATCTGGCGTGGGATTACGCCCTGGACCTCACCGTCTGACTCATAATTTGGGAGCAATTCGGCGTAGTTCTTCATGTCGGAGCAGTTGATTTCTGAGCTACCTAGAATTAGACCAAGCATGCCTGTTTGGTTTACATCCTCGCAGTCTTGATCGCGGAACTGGATCGCGGAACCGCCACCACTACCGGCGCTACCTCCACTACCCGAGCCGGAGCCCGAGCCGCCGGAGCCGCCTTGGGACGTGTCAACAGATCCATCAATACCACCACGGAACCGGATCAATCCACCTGTTGTATTGTTTGCCGATCCCATGAGCGCGCCCGCTCTGTCGTTCACAGTGGTCTTCGTGTCCTGCATGATCCTGGTCAGGTTCCCCGTTATACCTTCGCCAGTCATGCATTTGGGATCTTTGAACCCGGCCTCGGCAGTACATTGGGCTTCCGCCATTGACTGCCGCTTCTCTGCCAAAGACATATTAGCCATTTGACGAACGCCGCTGCAGGTAGCGTTCGACATGTCAATTCCGAACATGGAAACACCGTTAAGCTCATCGATTACTGCCTTAACGGTTGGTTGGCTATATGCGAGAAACATGATGGCCATTGCTGGAGCCTGCTGAATCAGCTCCTCAACCATGGTTCCGTACTGCCGCAATTGTCCATTCATTACCCCACCTAGGTTTAGGCCGTCACAACCGAAGCCGACCTCAGTGGAACCATATCCGCTCACCATATTGCTTTGGTTGTTCCTGAACGGCGTAAAGAGGTCATTTGAAAGCCCTCCGTCGAGCCCAAATCCCGAGGCGCGGCCGTTGAGGCTTATTCCAGCCATTGTGTTCACTGGCTGCATCATGCGATTCCAGGGAGAATCGTCCTGGTTGTCCGCGTATGGATCAGCTACCTCTATCTTGTCAGCAGCTGCGTTACCTGGAAGGCCGTTTACTGCAAGGGCAGGTGTCGCGTAAATGCCACCCGCAAGCGTAATGGCCAGAGCAATTGGAGTTTGAAAACGTGTCATGGTCTGCCTTATTTGGATGCAGTGTTGATGAGGGACATAGCCTGCAAATGCTGCTCAAGTTGCGCAATTGTGTGAGCACCCTGAAGGTCAGCACGCTTCGATTGCCTCTTGTTGTCAATCCACGTTACCGGTAGCGCTGCGATGCCTGTCCTATGAATCTGCGCAGCCTCATTCAAGCTCATTACGCGACCAGCTAGCCCACGATCAGTGACTTTCCTCTTGAAAGCAGCCTGATCTTGATCAACCTGGAACACTCGAACAGCGAGCTTGGGATATCGTTTTTGAAGCTGGGAGTAAGCGGTGAGCTGAACATCACAGGCGCCGCACTGGCTATGCACGAAAACCGATACCGATAGCTGGGTGGAATCAAACTGTTTGGCTTGGTCCTCAAGCTCCTTGGCCCGCTGCAGGCCGAGAATATTTTCGAGCGGGCCACGGCGCCACATTGCCTGTTGGTATAGGCCCGCGGACTTTTTGTACTCGCCCCAAGAGGTATCCATGTAGCTCACCATTTCTTCAGCTGCTTCCGGCGTTTGCTCCAGCTGGAGCTTGATAACTGCGCTCGGTGTTCCTGGTGCAAAATTAAACTCGACGCCCTTAGGATTTGTTATCCGGAGCGGGGCAGTTGGATTCAGCTTGGCTTGGTTATTGATCTCGGTGCAGTTTTGCATCCACTGCATGTTTTGGCAGTCGAGTATGTTCGGTAGCTTGTTCAGGGTGTCTAGCTCACGCTTACGCTCAGCTTCGTTTACGGCTTCTAGCGCGGTGGCCAGAGCTTTAGCGAATAACTGTTCACCACCGGGAGCGTTTGACAGAACTGCAGGGACGTTCATTACAGTGGCGCCTGCTATAAATGCGGTGATGACTTTGGTTCGGGTCTTCATTGGGGGCTACCTATAGCAGTCGTGAAATTTCGGTTATCAGAGATGATGGGTCCGAGACGACCCGAGGCCTTTCATTTTGAGACTGAAGTACTATCGCCGGCGCACGCTTCACACCCAGCTGAGCTGCCATTTGGCCTCCCAGATCCGGCATGAAGCCCTCTTGAGGCATTGCGCTCGACCTGATGATCTGCGTTTGTGATGAGTTCCAGCTCTGGGGGTCGACGATGATGTAGAAGTCAACGCCGATCGCCTCGGAAAACTGGGCTTTGGCTGAATCTATGATTGAGCTGAGTCTGCTGATCGAGTCCGCATTGTTCTCCGCAAAAGCAGAAATCTTCAATTTCGGCTCATCCAATACGAACCCTGTGAACCGCACGGCCTGAGCTGTATGTGCAGATATGCGTCGTTTCGCCTCGGCGATTTGTTCAGTTGTAGGCAGTCCCGACATCCCTGCAATGGTTGGCTTGCTTGATGAGGCCGTATTGAGAGCTGCAGTTACCTGCTTGAGTAGTGCTTCGGAACCTTTGTGTCCTCGAGCAGCTGCTGCAGTAAAGAATTTCTGTGCTTTGTGAATGTGATCCGGATCTTCTGGTGACTTGAGCATGAGATTACCAAGATGAAACATCGCGGTGGCGTTTCCCTTTTTGGCTTCAGCCATCAAGATTGGCCAGGCAGCCTGTTTGTCACCTTTAAGCATCAGCATGAGGCCTTCACCCACACGTTGATCCGTGGTCAGGGCGTCATTGTCATCAGCGAGTACCGGGCAGGACGCCAGCAATAGGCTAGTGAGAAGCTGTAAGGCTTTGTTGCGCACGAGCCACCTCCTTTCTATAGATGGGCATGAAGCGCTTCATATAAGCAGCTCTTAGACTGGGTGTTTTTGAGTGATAGAGGCCTGCTGCTTCCAAGTCAGACCCGGTTGACCGCTTGTGTTCTGCTATCAAGCTGGCTGCGTAATCGAGGTTTATTGCGGGGTTAAACCAGTGCTGAACAGAGACCCGGTTTTGTCCGTGAAACCGGTATGAGATCTGCCCGATGCCGATGTCAGTGTTGAGGAGCCACAAGCGACGTACGCGCGCTTGGCCGAAATCGAGATCCTTTTTCGCATCCGTTCTTTGTGTTATCACCCGTTTGCCATTCAGGCCATGAACGGCGAGATACCCATTCAGATACTGCTGAGCGCTTGCACTGTCTCTGAAGAATCGTCGATGAACTGCACCGTCTCCCCGGTGCGGCAACACTTTGACCATCCAGGGCGCGGAGTTGATTGCGTATAGAGCTGTTATGGCGTTCTCTCGGCTTTGGAATTTGAAGCCCTCGCCATCGGCATTAAATGACCATGGGTTCTTACCGGATTCCTGTTGCGCAATGGCGCGCAGTACGATCCGATCAACGCCATGGCGCTTAGCGGCCGTATCTATCAAGGGGTCATACACTGAGGCAGATGCGGTGGTTGTCGTGAGCAGGCAAGTCAGCAGACCAGCAACGATAGAAAGCTTCAAGGCTGATGGTCCTCAACCGTTGAAAACTGATGCGCCTGCAACCACGCGATCGCCTTAGCCCGCTCAGGCACTGCTTTTTCCATCGTTCTGAATAGAGCAGGATGTGGATCGTCTGGTGCTGTGTTGAGAAACTTGTGCAGGAACTCATGAAAAAGCACATACCTGAGAACGTAGCGGGGCGCGTTGTAGCCGGCTGATTTCGATAGGGCAGGGTGGACGTAAATGACTTCCACTCGGTCAACCACCTCGGTGCTAGCTGCCGGCACGAAAAGGGTGTCGGCGCTAACCGTGTTTATCTGTCGGGCCACATCAGACCAAGATGGATCATTAGCGGCCATCAAGATGCGGATGTAGAGTTGATCGGCGTCGGTTACGCCTCTGCCTGTAAATGGCTTGATCAACTTTTTCGCTCCCTCGAAGTCTTGGCATTCGTAGGCTTTGACGGCCATCACAATGCGCTTCATTTCTTGAGGTGTGAGCGTTGAAAGCTTGCGGGGAGGCTCAGGGGCTTCGCTTGCGCTGGGTATCTCCCAGCGAACCGGAATGTTGATTTTACCTGAGTAGTGACACCGGTTTACCTCTCGGTAAATGCGGTGAAGCAGGGTCTCATCCTTTTCAGAGACCCCAACCTCGGACAAATTCTCGCTACGTTCGACTGCACCCATCCGGTGAACTCCAATATTTATGCACCACTTCGCCGTTCGTGGTTTGGAGGTCTAGCCGGTCGCCGCTGATTGAGACTCGGTAGCCTTCAATGAAGTCTCCGTGTCCAAGCATTGTTTCCTGACCTTTGTGGGTAAGGAAGGCGTGCGCTACGCAGGTTGAACAATTTCGAGCCGCTTGAGCCACTGCAGCTACACACAGGCTCGGCCTCGGTGCGGGAGCATTTGCTACTGGCGATTGCTTGGTTGCCGTTGGCCTTGGCGCCGGTGCCTTAGGTCTCGGTGCTGCAGCTACTGCTGTGCCGCGAGGCCGGGCTTGCTCCAACTTCAGCTTTTTGTTCGCTTCCTTTAGCTTTTGCTCAAGCTCAGCAACCCGGGCGTTGTTCTTCTCAAGCGCTTCTTGGGCTGCAGCAAGCTCTTTGTTCACACCTGGTTCCAAATCACTATTACTACTATCCGGATTTGGTTTGTCTGTGCCACCGAATGCGGTGTCAAAACTGGAGGTATTATCAAAACTACTTTCTTGTGCGCCGGCTGCAGCGTTAAAAGTTGCTTCGACGGTCGTCGCTGGAGAGGGGCCTGCTGCAAATGGGCTATCAGTTGGCAGATCGCTATCGGTTAGTGGCAACGGCATATTCGCATCAAAGGAAGGGAATGGAGCATCCGTTTCCTGAACAGCCATGGGCTCACCTTCAGCCGCAGACATCCCACTAAAAATTGGGTCGTCTATTTCAAACCCCGGTAACGGCTGCTCCGCCTCTGAAAGGGTAGGACTAGGTAACTCCAGTTCATCTTCAATATAAGCGGGGGTTTCGGTCATGCCGGCAGTTTCACCCGGGGACGAAGGTGCGCCAGAAAAATGATTCTTCAAGGCGAAGACAGCGACAATCACTATTGCTGCAGCTGCTCCCTTTTGCTTCATGGTCATTTTGGCAATGGACTCTTTCAGCGTCGGCCGAGCAGGCGGAGCCTTGTCATATTCGCCAATAAGCGGATCGTCGTCGTTCTCGAAGCCAGGCACCACCTTGTCCTGCTGCTTACTGCTCATATCGTATTCAGAATCGTGTTCATTCACCGGTTCGGCAACGACGATTTCATCTTCTGTTGTTGATTCGGGTTTAGGTGGCTTGTTGCCGGCCTTGACCTTGTCGATTCCGGAAGTCATTTTGCTGATCAGTTCGCCAATCGCGGTTGGCTTTTTCTCTTCACTCATTGCCGTTGCCTCCAAGGATTGGTAGGTAAGTAGGTGCTTCCTCTGTCCATCGTCCCGGCGCGATTTGCACACATTGCTCATTACTTGGTATAAGCATGCCGTTCATGACCCTAGCGGGGATCTGAACGCCACATTCAACAATCGGTGCGTCCCACGTGAATCTATCTCTGGCCCGCATTTTCCCTTTCATATCGATCAGAACCTCGCGCACCCCTTCTTCGTAAGCCCTGCGCTCGATTTCGGTTCTCGGTTTGTAATAGGCCTTCTCAGCAGCGCGGCGCTCATCATCGAGAATGGTTGCCCGGGGCTCATGTGTGGTGCTGCAAGCCGAAAGGAAAGCAGACGCGAGAACGATAGTAATGCTGAGTGTGTATTTAAGGTGCAACATTGAATCGCGCTCCGTAGGGATAATTTTTGGCAAGTTCAACAATGGCCTTCTGGCGTGCTTCAGCGAAACCAAGCCCTGACTCCTTAACAATTTGCTCGGTTCTGGACTCTCGCATGTAATAGTCGTCAGGGTGTGAAGAAGCGATCCACAAAGAGACAGCGCTGGCAAAAAGTCGGAATACCCCTGAGTAATAGATGCTCTGAGAGGTTCGTATTCGATAGAAAACCTCTGAATAGATCGGTGGAAGCGAAGCCAGGGAGCGCCACAAATCAATCTCTTCATCTGTAAATGCCAGCTCCTTTTTGGCGAGCTGATAATCAGACTCTGAGCACGACAGAAAGAAGTAGTGGCTCGTATTTTCGAGAATCCCGTCTTGCCCATCGCCTCCACCAGAGTCTGCTTTCACCAGGTTTACAAAGTCCTTGACCGTTTGACTGATCAGCAGACACCCAGCGTTATAACGGCGGAGCTCCCGATAGAAAGATGCCAGTGCTGCAGCAGCAGTTGGGTCTGAAAGAGTGGCCCAAGCTTCGTCCACCGCTACGATTTTCTTTCGAGCTCGATCAAGCTTGAACTTGCAGTACATGTCGATCTGACGGAACAGGGCCAGGGTCACTACACCAAGGGCCGGGCTGTTCGCCATGCGCTGGGTTTCGAGTACTGTGAAGTCATTGTCCCAGTCGACCTGCAGCTTTCCATCGAACAGAGCAGCAAACGGGCCAGTCCCGAAATAAAGGCTCAGGGGCTGGCTGATAGATAAGCCGCTGATGCCTTCAAATGAGTAGGCTTCCAGAGTCGGTATGAAGTCACTGAAAGTCGGCTCGTCCTTCGGGTTTGACTCAACCCATGAGGTGAAGAAAGACTCCAGAGCTCGATAGGTGAGCGCGACCGAAACGGCGCTGGTTACCTGCCGAACTTTTGTTGATCCATCTCCGGAATTGGCCATCATCATGAGCATGCGGGTGATGAAAAATATGTCATCGACGGCAGGCATTTCGTTGTTCCCATTCTCATCCTTGTGGATGAAGAACGGATTGATGCAGATCGGATTGATGGTGCGTTTGCTTACCGGGTCCTCAAAAGGCTCAGTTGCCAGCCGGACGTAATTACCATCCAACACCAGACACAACGATTCGTATGAATCGCCCTTGTCGATAATCCAAACCTTTGGCCGGTACTTAACCCTCAGGCCCATCAAAAGATTGTTGAAGGTGAATGATTTACCCGAGCCGGTGGTACCGCATATGAGAGAGTGGGCGGTATTGACCGAGCTACCCCAGAGGTCCACGAATATCGGTTGGCCAGCTCTGTTGTTCATCAAAATTGCAGGATCAGCAACGCCCTGGTACTCCAGGAACACTGGGCAAATGTGTGACAGGCTTCCGGTGAGGTGGGGGGTATCCCTGCGAAGTAGTCTCATGCTGCTCGGCCGGTAGTTCAGGGGCAACGAATTGCGTACGACCGCATCCCCACGCAGCTCCTCGCGGTGACCAAGGCGCCAGAGCAAACTTTCAAGCTGAAGGCACTGATCGTTCAGTTGCTCCTCGTCGAAGCCCATAAGAGTGACGTGAATTGACGTATCAAAAAACTGTTCACGGTTATTAACGTTCTCTGACGAGACCATGTTCTTTACCGAGGCAAGATCCTCCCGCTGAGTCTGACGGGTCTTCTCGTCACCGATCTTCATTGATTCTTTACCGGCAAGAAGCCTGCCGCGCATAAGGAGGCGGGTATTGGTCACCAATGGCCCAGGAACATGCCAATTGATTGTCACAAGGGACTCGCACTCAATGCCGGTCATCGCCATCTGGATCATGCCCGGGAAAGATTTTAGCGGCTTGCCGAGTACTGAGACAGAGCGCATGTAGTATTCATGACCGCTATCGTGAATCGTCCACCCAGAACCCTCGGTTTGCACCCACGCGTAGGTACCCACCCGGTTTAAGGCCTCTGATCTTGGGATTTCGTCGGGATGCTTCAGGCATTCGTAGATCGGGAGCTCTGGCTTGAATTTCGGAGGTTCAATCTCGAAGCTGCGTACTGGGTTCATGAGCTGGTACATCCAGTTCACGTAGCCCTGCCCAGTAATTTCCTCTGGCAAGAAATTGTAGGAGGCGAGGGCCTGAGCCACATCGTGGCAAACCCGACCAAACTCTTTTGACTGTTTCGTATAGGCCTCGCGCGCCAGTTTGTTCGGGTCGACAAGGCCTACCGAGGCGAGAGCTGCTTTGGATGCAGAGTCAAAGAACTTGCCAAAAAGGTAAGATGGCTCCCAGAACATGACAAGATAGATATCCGTTACGAACGGAAAGCGTCCTTCACGAATCTCCCGGGTGATGGCCTTACTGACGTTCTCGCGAACGTCCTCGTCCAGATCCTGAAGCGCCTCGTCCTGGAGAGTTTTCATCATGGCTGGGGATAGCTTCGCAAAGAAGCCGTTCTTCGCCACAGACGCAGTAATCTGGCGAGATATGATTGAGTCGGCTATCGCCTGAGCGAATTCACCGGCATTCTCATCGACGCTGCCGGCGTACTGCTGCAAGATCCCACGGATGTCGCGGTGAGTATGTCGAATGACCTGGCCAGAAGAGCCACTGGGGAACTTGTTAAGTACATCTCCCAGCGCGCTTGTAATTCCATAGAGATGGTCGTTGTTCAACAATGAGATGTCGTGTCCTGTGAGCCGCCATATTTTTGCAAAGCGGCCGTCCACTGTATGAAAGTAGTTGCCTTCTGACTCGAAAAGGAATGCATCTGACAGCAACTCAAGAGGCATGCCACCTTGGTACCCACGGCGTCCTAGACCTTTGAGTTCGCTATCGAAAAGATGAGGCTGTGGCGCTGTCATGGGGTTGTCCTTGCTGACGCCACTATCACCCGGCTTTCGGGATACACGGTAATTTGGGTACCGGTGACCCGCGATAGGTACTCCGCAAGATCTACCATCGAATTTGCCTGGGTGTTGAGTTGAACGATCTGGGTTGGATCAATATTGCCGTCGAAGTGGGCGTCATACCCACTGGCCAGCGCCGCCAAGGTCAAGATGTGTCCGAAACTCAGATCGACATTCTTGAAAACCTGCGCCCATGGAACTGGGTCAGGATCAATGAGCTGGCGCTGCTGAACCGTGTTCTTTCGCTCAAAGATCGAGCGGTACAGCAAGACATCGGGCTGCAGAACAGTAATGTTCTTACCGCTACCCATGATTTGCTTGGTGTGGTGTTCGCGAATGGCGTCCTGATGGGTCTGAGGGAGGCTCTGAGCGTAAATATCAGCGGCCATCATCAAGGGGAGCACCAATAAGATCAGTCTGCCCATTGCGCCTCCTCGACGACTATGTAATCCCAGTGACCCCCGCGTTTGATTCCTGTTGCCTTGTCTGCATACGGTACGTTCCATACCGGAGCTACGACGTCGGGCATCCGAATGGGGAAATATGGCTCACTTGAGCCAAGCTCTGGGCGTGCTCGTAAGCCTTCACGCAAAAGAGCAACGGTGTCACGCTGGGCGCTGCCATGAACTGCGTTATAAACCTCGTCCATGCTTGCCTGATTCTTGAAAGGAGACTGGGAGGCACAGGCCGTCAGGAGAATGGTCAACACGGGGATAAGTATTCGCATGCGAAGGATTTCTCTCATATCAAGATGTCGTAGCGAGCAGGATCAACCTCGAAGGGATCGGCAGGAAGTTCCACGGTGATGGGCTGGTCAGTAACGAAGCGGAGCTTGATGCCGGGCTCAACTACTACCGTGTCTATGGCGGCGTTAGCCTCTTGTTCAAACCGCTGGCCTATCTTGGTGAAGAGGGCTGCAACACCCTGCTGTACACCGGCCTGAGTAGCGTTTCCTGTGAGGACAGAGTTGTTCGAGGTGGTGCCGTCTGGAGTAACGCTGGTCTGGTTTGAGAATTCAGCCTGGCTCAAGGTTGAGGAGAATGCAGCAGCTGCAGCAGCCATGGACTGAAGAGCCAGTGTCCGGCCAGAAGCCTTGTCCAACCGCCCGTAAACACCCTGTTCGTTATCACGGGTATCTACAATGTATCCGGTCGTACCTGCCATGCGCGCCCCACCAGCGGCGTCCCAGTAAGACATCTGCTCAACCCGGACAGTGGCGCGGCCATGAGAGCCGCTGGATGTTCTTATTCCTGAACACAAGCCCATCAGATGGACGTTGCCCAAGTCGTGCATAGCTCCATTCGGACCGCGAAACACACCTCGTACCGGGATCACAACCGGACGGGCCGGTATGTTGGACGCGCTGGAGGCTCCCGGCGAGTTGGCACCAACAGGACAAGCAACGCCGTGAAGCGTAGTTACTTCTACAAACGAGAAAGCAGGCACTGTGAGTGTTTCAGGTTTGACTTCTACAGGCGCAGCTGCAGCTTCACCACTGGTAATCCCATATTGCGCTACACGGGTGGCGCCGTACTGTTGCTGCTGAGGGGGAGCTTCGCCCATTGCTTCGAACATCTGGGCCTCAGTTGCAGAAAGTGATCCCCCGCTATTGATGGTGCCCACTGCTGCGGCAGGCTCATCCGGCCTGAGAATGAAGTAATTGGGGCCGTAAGGGTTTGCCTGCATGCTCTGCTGAGATGGAGGGGCGGGAAAGTCGAAACTCAAGTCATCGAAATTCAATCCACCATCTGGACTAGGCATTGCAGGCAGATCTGGAAGGCTGCTACCAGTCCCAGTGTCAGCTGCATTTACGCTGGAGTAGGCGCCATCCACCCGTTCCTGTCGTATCCTGGCAAGCTCTTCACTCAAGGCGCGGATCTCAGTGTTAGTTCGCTGCTCCTGCTCTCGCAGCTGCCGAGCCAGAGACTTGGATTCATTGGCCTTCTCGGTTTTAGAGATGGTGAGCTTGTTCTCAAGCGATTCGATCTTCTTAGCGAACTGTGTCAGGGCAGCATCTCGATCCTGTACGCCGATCGAGTTCACCGGATCAGAGCCGTGCTCCAGAGCCGCTGGAGTCGTAGCAGTTGAAGGGATCACAGCGCTGTCCTGCCCTTGAAATCCGTTGTAAATGACGAAAATCGCGCCTACTGCAGCCACACCCAAAAACATCTTTGACTTTGGGAATTTCTTTGAAGCTTCCTCGGTCATCGTGATTTCTCCGAGACAACGAACAGCAAGCCACGATGTGTTTCACCATAGATCTCTGTCACGAACTCAGGGGAGGGGCCGAGTATCCGTGACGAAGGCAGCATGGATACCTGCCGAGCTGTACCTAGCGATTTCCTAACAGCAGCGTTGCTGTAGTCGATCTGGTCGATAGCCACCTTCGTTGCTGTGCGGCCGCTGTTGATCACCTCGTAAGTGGTGCCTATGTAACGGGCTCCTTCGACCTGGCTTTGAAGTACGAACTCCAATGAGCCTTGGCGGAAAACTACGCGTTCGCTGCGAGACATCCGCGAAAAGTCAGCCTGGCGGTACCCTGACGGTAGCGTCCCTTCATAAAGGTAATTCATCAGCCCTTTAACCTGACCTTTGTTATTGGTCTGGCGATCTGAACGGTCCGCAAGAGGTGGGTTCTCAATTGTCACTTGGCTATCAGCGCAGCCAGAACGTGTAATCAGGCGGATGATGTAGCTATTCTTGCTTGGGCCATCCACGGTGACTAGGCCCGTGTAAAGGGGGTCCGTCGCCATGAAGGCAAGCTTGTTTGAGATGGGAGTGCGGTAGAAATTCATACCCTCTGTGACCTCGACATAGATGCCTTCGAGGTAGGGCTCAGGGAATGAAACTTCTGCACGCTGGGTGTCATCAGAAATGAAGACATCAACCGGCGTGTTGTTGTAAACGATTGAGCGTGGCGAACGGTTGCATTCGTCGTTAGCTAAAGCATGAGGTGATAAAGCTGCGGCAACCAGCGCAGCCATTAGAGTCTTTTTCAACCGTCAATCTCCTGAATCTGGATGTCGTCAACAACGACCGCCCATTCAAAATGCGCGCTTGGACGAACCGGCTTGATGAGCATCTTTATGCTGTATACGTTGGTTCTGAAAATGGCGTTGAGTGTTGACCGGTGCCGCTTCCCTGTGAAAGAAACGGTGTAGCCAAGGCTTGGGTCCAGTTCAATCGTGAAATCGCTGGTGCGGGCAAAAACCTGAGTAATCTGCTGCTCGGCAGACTGCCGTGCGACGACCTTCAGATTTGCCTCTTGTAGAGCGCGAAGCCGGGAGGACATGAGGCGCAACGCTTCATCAGCATTGGCAAATGACGATTCCGGTGTGAAGTTGTAGTAGTTGTCCAAGAATGTTGTTGTAAACGCAGTAAGGTGGTGGTCCGGTATCTGTTTGGCTGACACGAACATTCCTGCCCCATTCGGGTATCCGTACATGACGCGTTCTTTCTGAAGCGCGACGTTGGCAACCTGAAGCGAGTTGTTCATTCGGACCAGATTGAAAACAACCACGACGAGCACGACGATCACAACTATGAATGCAACCATCAGCCGGCTCTGCCGCAGTTCAGCGCCGCCGAGCAGGTTGAAGTACTTCAGTTGTGGCTCATATTTCTTTGACATGGCTTATGGCTCGTAAGTATTGCAGTAAGAGTGTGAGGGAATGAGCCCTTTATCGAGCCAAACCGTTGCTCCCAGACGATTCAAAGCGCCTGCCAAGTTTTTAACGGCGGGGTAGTTGGATGCAAACTCAGAGTTCTCAAGATCGCCCATAACCACGGATAGCTTGAGGATTAAATATCCCGCTGGTTGGTGGGCTGTGAGGCGCTTATAGAGCCACAGGCAGAAGCAGCCAACTGAGAACGGCAAAAGCGCCCCGCCAGCGATATTCTGTGTAACCGCCATCGGTACCATCCAAAACAGCAGGTCCTCTTTCGCCAGCCCGCCGAAGCTGACTGGCGAAGTGGCGTACACGTAGGTGTCGTGCTCTTCCGTGACTCTTAAGCGCATGTGCAATACCTCAGGGTGTTGCGGTATTCGTTGTCATACCGGACCAGGTACGAATCTGCGTAATTGCTGGTTCACCGAACAAGCACACGACGAAGAAAATGATCGGGATGTACCACCACTTGCCACCGGCGAACAGAATCGAGAAAAGGAATGCCGCGACAGCAAGCCACATACCCCAGCTAGCTGCAGCCTTCCACCAGCCCATCAGGGAGGCATCGGTGTTTAGTACCATCTCCCGGTTCGGGCCGAAGTCACCATTGAACTGGGCGTGAGCGAACTCTGGGGCGAGCAGTAAAAACATCACGCTCAATAACATGATGCTGTAGGCAAAGAATTTGCGAAGCTCCTCTTGCCTGACTTGGGGGAAATCAAGTGATGCGTTCATGGGGGTCAATCTCCAACAGGGGTAGGTAAGAAAAAGACGCCGTCGGGTATCGCGGTCTGATACTTGAGGCGCTTTTGCTCGGGGACGAGAAGAACTCGTAGGGTTTCTTCCACCGGCACGAGGGAGGCAGTCATCCGATTGATGTCGAGCCCAGGGAAGGAATAGGTGGCCTGAGCTTTATTCAGCTCTGACTTGGCCGCAGCCAGTGCCATTGAGGCGTTCGAGATGTGCTCGATTGCGATCTGGTAGCGCTCGTCGCGCTGATCAATGACGTAGCTGTCTGCTGCATGCGTCAAAAAGGACGCTGTTGCCAAGCAAAAGCCACAGAAATAACGATTGGGATGAGTGAGCATAAAAATCTCCTTTCCCTAATAGTGGAAAGGAGTGCCCCTTTTTCGGCCCTTTTTTCGGCGGCCTCTAAAAATAAATTACCCGGCCGGAGCCGGGTGGAAGGTCTGGAAGCTACCTGGAGGCAAACATTGATGCAACCCAGCGACGGGTGCGGTGGAACATCGAAAGAACTACGCGTGCAAGAAAGCCGAACAGCTGAACCGTTATGAGAGACATCACAATTTGGATGTACATCAGGATTGTTCGGAAAACGCCTGTAATAATGCCGCTCGTTAGCTGCCGTGTTGGCGGAAGTGCCAATCCCACAATCAGTATCACCACAGTAATCCCCACGTAGGCAGGCCAGCCTATGCGTTGGACATGAAACTCAACGATGTTGATAAACCAAGTGAGTATGTCGCCGAGGTTATAGTCCCAGTTGCGCAAACGGTCTATCCAGTTCATTGCTTTCTCCGAGTATTTTCATTCGCATGCGAATCGTTTAGCGCCGATTAACGGCTCATCATTTTCTCATTCTTCTTGTTGAATGCTTCCCATGCATTCACTCCAGAGCGGCCCCTCCGGTGGCGCCGGACAAGAGTCATATCTTTGAAGTGAGGCGTGCCAAAGGTGTTGCGTACCATCGGTAGCCGGACGCGATAAGTACCGCTCTTGGCCACGACTATGGCATCACCCTGGTCGAGCGTTGAGAAGTCCTCGGGCTGAATAAGCTCCTCACGGGTGGCTTTGTATCCGGAGCTAAAGCTTTCGCCCTCACTGTCCTGTGTCATCACTCCGGAATCCTCCGATCCATAGCTCTGGCCCATGCTCAGCCCGGATGTTTCCTGCATGAAGCGCCTGACCACGGTGCCGGCAAGCTTGACTGCGAACTCACGTGTTTTTGCGTCCCTGATATCGCAGTAGACGTGGGTCCAGCAGTTGCCGAGGACCATCTCAACGAAAGCCGGAGAGATGTTTTCCAGAAATCCCACGCCCTGGAAGGCGATGATGATAGGTACGTTGGCTGAGCGGGCGAGCTGAAAGAGCTGGACTTGTTGCTCATCCATGAAACTTGGGTACTCATCGAAGATGGCCGGGCACATCATTAACGGCTTTGACTTCTCCAGCTGAATTTCGCCGATGGCCCGGGCAAGATCACTGATAAACAGTTTGCCAAACAGCGATACGCCATCCTTGTCCGCCAGTGATGACATGGACAGCACTACCACCTGGTTATTGAGGATCGCCTCCTTCAAATCAACATCGGGGCTGTACGTGTTAACGATCCGCGAATATTCGGAGTGTGCAAAAGCACTCAGCTTTGCAATCAGACCCTGCAGGAGGGTCTTGAAGAGTTTGTAGTTCCATACCTCCTGCTCGTCATCCCTCCAGTAGCGCAGATAGCTGAACAGCCACTCTCGGCCATCTGCGTGCGCGGTTGAGTCCCCCTTGTTAATTCTGTTGATATACCCAAGCAGTAGATCGAAGTCGCTCAGGCAGGCAATGATGTCCTTGATGTGAAAGGCGGGCGCGCCTGGTTGCAGCTTCATCGTCAGGATTGCTGCTGTCAGGGTGAAGCGCGCAACGTCTGTCCAGAACTCTTCTTTGGAGTTGGCCTGCAGCTTCATAGCGGTTGAAATCGTGGCTCGAACTCCGCCTGAGAAAAACGGATTGTAGGTGTGGGAGATTTCAGGGAACTCGAAGTTAATAAGTCTGAATTCATCGAGGCGGTTGGCTTTCTTCATCATCGAATACAGAGCGCCAGACAGATCAGAATCCGACTTTGCTTCTACCAGAATGAGTCCTGCACCCTTTTTGATCTGCTGCTGCATGATGGCAATCAGGAGCTCGGTTTTACCCGTTCCTGTCGCGGCAAGAAGCGCTACGTGCCGCGTCATGATGTCGTCTTGGAGCATAAACGGGATCATCGAGGGGTAGGCCTCCACGAGGCTCTGGCGAATCCCGTCTGCTGTTACTGTGCCGTTGAGGTTGTTCAATACATCGATGCGATCCTTCCATTCAGTCCACGGCATGGCTTTACCCATGAAGGTTGAGCGCCTGAAGTCACAGTCTGGGATTTCATCCTCTACATAGCTGGTATCCCATACCAGTGCGTTGCTGGACTGCGCGATACGCTTTTCGACGCCAAGGCAAAATGCTGCAGCTGCTGCAGCGCAAATGACAGACAGTGGTAGAGGAGCAAAAGGTACGGCCGCGCCCACAAGTGCAAGGCTGATAGCTATTTTCTGCTTTTTCTTAAGATCGGCAATTTCTACCTTCTGAGCCTCAAGTCGTGCTGATCTAATCGACATCGATCGTTATCCATTGTGGAAGTTTTGAGCGGGCACGCACGCCAGGACGGTCAGAGAGGCCAGTGCCGAGGTCTTCAATTTCCCCAACGATGACCAGCGATTTACGTGCGCTGTTGAGCAGTGTGCTAATGAGCTCCTGGGTGATCAGGTTGTGGTGTTCCTTTAGCGCCACAAGAACAACGTACTCATAGATCCGGCCCCGGACGAACTTGGGCGTCATGACGGCCGCAGGGAACACATCAATCCTTTGGGTCAGGTCGACTGCAACTTCGCCCCGGTTGCGGGAGTCAAGCGCCAGACGGTTGAACGTGACCTCCGTCGGGGTGAATACAGAGAAGGCCGGGTGCTTAGCACTGGTGATCGGCTGCCGGATTACCACCGGTAAGCCCGTAACGTACTCTCGTGCCTGGAAGCTCCCAGTCTCATACCCGCCCAGGATTCGCTCAGAAAGATGAGGCTTGAGCCACTGGTAAACATCATCGGCGGGGCTGAGAGCCTTCTGAGCTGGGGTAACTATCTGGATGTCGTGCAGCGGATCTATATCGCTCGCTTTAGCCAGACCCACCACCATCTCCGGAAGCACGGCCGGGATGTGGTCTCGCTCAATCTTGAACCATGACAGCCAGTCTGTCGGATCAAACACGTCTAAATCCGGGGTTAGGGTACCAGCCCAAACCTGACGGTGAACATTGCGTAGATCGCTATCCTGCGGGAGCCAAAATGATCCCTGAAAGCACCTGATATCCTTGATCTTGACCATTTCTGCGAAGGGCTGACCTACCGTCAGGGACGGCATGTCCTTTGGGCACCCGAACATGTAGAGGCGTGCAGTCTGCGGAGCGGCGTGCATAATGCATGTCATCTCCTCGATGCCGATTGAGTCGGCGCCGATCAACACAATGACTTCGGCCGTAACCGGGCTGGCTTCACCTTGACCCGGTATGCCGGTGTCTGGATCAAGGCCAATCATCTCTGCGTAGGTGAACACTACAGCGTCTTCGCCCAAGTGCTTGATCACCTCGTCGACCATTTCGCAGGTGTAAGCCATGAATATGGTGTCTGTGCCGAAGCCCCTGAGAATGTAGTCCAGAGCCGTAGTTATGGTCAGCTGGTCCTGTACCGTTTCACTCTGCACTAGCGCAAACCGCTCCTGCAGGAGAGAACATAAGCCGGCGATCAACGGCTTCGAGGCTGTGGCCTTTAGCTTCATTGGCTTGATCAGTTTGAGACCCATCTCTTCGCTGGGCTCAATGTCGTCCAGCTCCTCGTTGTCGAACTGTGACCATTCAACGCCAAGGCTTATGAGCTCGTGTTCAGCTTTGTGCAATGATGCTAACTGAACCCGGCTATCTGCCACCTTGACAAAACCGCAGTCGACCAACTCTTTCACCCCATCGCCAATTAACGGCTGAATCACCTGACGGGTCAGTGAGAGCAGCCGCATGCAGGCCTCGATCAGTGGCTTGCCTTCCACGTAGCTGTGCCCGAGCCATGCCTCCTTTCGGAGTGTGGCCACGACAGCTCCCTTGACCGCCGAGACAGAATCGTTCGGTACGCCAAGGCGCCTGGCAAGGTTGATCGCCGAAGTGAAGAGCATGTCGTCGAACTGGACGTACAGCAGATAGGGGTCTTCTTTGATGCGCGCGTTGAGATCGACGTTGTAGCCCAGGGTGCGCTGCAGCTTGCTCAGCTTGTTCGGCGAGATGCCCTCGATGTCTACCTTTGCGAGCGCCAGCTTGTCCGAACGAAGTTCATTCCACCCTTTGCGCAGCTTTTCAATGTCACTATCGGGGATATCAACATCAAATAGACGTTCTGGAGAGCGTTCGAGCACGTCTATGCTGTTTTCGCCGAAATACTGCACCAATTTGACCGTAGAGCTACGCGAAGCCCCTGTGAGCGACGACAGGTAGCCTGCCAATGAAGTAAGCGACCTGGGTGGCATTGAGGTGAACTGGCTTACATCGAAGTCGCCCCCTGGCACATCCGGGCTACGCTCACCATAAAGAATGAAGTCCTCGAACAAGATCGAATGGCCAAAGTTTCCGGTTGCATGAAATACCGAAGCATCCTCCCGGCGAAATAGACCGATCATCCATGGGCCGGTGGGGGACCGGAAGAGCACATCGACAAGCGTTGCTTCTTCACGGAGGAGGGCGGCATCGCAGGGAACTGCAGAAGCGTTGGACTCAGGCATGCTTTGCTCGCAGCCTCCCGCTGGTGACCAGGCGCTCGGTACTGTGGATTCGGCTGTACGCTTTGACCAGTAGCCGTGTCGCCTCGTCAAGTACGGCAGAAGGATTGCTCACTTTGTCCGGATGCTTTCGCAATAAGCACACAAGAAGATCAAAGTCGGCCAGCAGCTCAACGGATGGGACCAAGTATCGTGAGTAGGCGCGATCCGGGGCTAATGCGCTAACGCCTTTGTACCCCTCAAATACACCATCGATCTGCGTGAACATGAACGGACGCAGCATCCGCAAGATCTTAGTGTGGGCTGATTCGACATGTAGCATGACCTGAGTGGCCACGCTCTTCTGCATGCCGTGTTCATCAGAGGACATGATCAGCTTGCTACCCTTCGCCAAAAACACAGGCATAAGAGGTCGCTTGGTACTGGTGTCATTGAGGTCGTGATCGAGGAAGGCCTTTGCTTCCTGCGAATGTATCAACTGCTGCATTGGCTGTTTCTCCATTAGGCAACCTAATAGTGCGCAGCAGTGCCCCTAAATCGAGGCGATTTCACTAATCCTGTGAAAAAAGTTCAAATCGCTTATCCATTGCTCCAGAATCTGCAGGGTATGAGGGCATAGATACTCAAAAACGAAAAAGGCCTCGCGTCATGCGAGGCCTTTTTAATTCTGCTTAAATCAGGCGTTCACTGCATCCTTCAATCCCTTGCCAGCCTTGAAAGCAGGCACCGTAGACGCGGAGATGGTGATTGCTTCGCCGGTCTTGGGGTTGCGGCCGGTGCGCTCGGCGCGCTGTTTAACCGAAAAAGTGCCAAAGCCAACCAGAGAAACATCGTTGCCGGCCTTAAGCTCGTCACTGATGGTTGAGATGAACGCGTCCAAGGTGCGACCGGCTGCGTCCTTGCTGACATCAGCCGCAGCGGAAATTGCATCAATCAGTTCTTTTTTATTCATGAGGTACCTCAAATCGGGTGGGTTGAGCGCTACGGGAGAAATTATAACGACTGGCCGTGCGGTTCCAACTCAAACAGCGTGCAGTTTCGGCTAGAATAGGAGGGGGAATACCTGCGAGCCGAAGTGGCCGGCTAAAAACGCAACGACCCACATCTTGGTGTCAGGGTTTATCCCGGCCGACGGGTTCATCTTCATAATATTGATGACCCAACATCCAATGAGAAAAGCGCCGGCAAAAGTGATACTTTGGTTGCTGATCAGCTTTTCAATGAGCGGACTGCTTTCTGTAGCTCGTGGGAAGGTCGAGCCAATTGCCCACACGATGACCATCAACAGCGCCCCGCTGATGGCGAGCACGAGCTTGCTCATGCGCAGTGGGCCAACTGCTACAGATTGGGCCCGAGGACTTAATTCATACTCATTCATGATTGCGCCTCACATTAAAGCCATAGGCCTGGTCAAGCCTTCCGCCAGATCCATCGAGCGTTTCAAGCATTCAGGCATCATCGCCCCTCGAGATGCAAGCTGCTGTGCTTCCACCGTCCGGCCCAATGCCTTGTAGAAAATCTCACGGATCTGGGCCTCAGTAAAGCAGTTCTCTACATCACAAGGCACGGGCATAAGCAGCCCGTTGCTGTAAATACGGTGGACGTAATACTCCGATTCTGTCCCGGTTTGGCGCGATACCTGGAAGGAGATCATATCGAGCAAGGAATGGCTCCAGCCGCCATAGGCCTCTTCGAGCTGTTCAGCATTGGGTGCCACAGTGGTGAAATCCATGTTTTTCTCCATGTCATTAGTCGTCACACCATAACGTCAACTGGCGCCCATTCAACGTCTGAAAATGACCCCCTTTGTGGTTGTACATCGATAGATCATCGTTATCCTGAATGCTTCCGTACCGGCATAAAGAGGCCACTGTGACCGATCAAGAACTGTTATTGCAGCCTGAAGAAAGCTACATGGATGATGGTCAGCTTGCTTACTTTCAACGCGTCCTAGGGGACAACAAAGCGTTGATAACGAGCAGGCTCCAGAGTTACCACTCCACCTTGAAAGACTCGATCCGCGAGGCAGATTTCACCGACCTTGCATCCAATGAGGAACACCGATCAATAAGCCTTGCAATGATGAACCGTGACCGCGAGGAGCTTAAGCGAATTGATTCCGCCCTGGAGCGGATCAAAGAAGGCGAATACGGATATTGTGAACAAACGGGTGAGCCCATCGGGCTGCGACGGCTGCTGGTCAATCCGACAACGAAACTCTCCGTCGAATCAATGCGAGTGGTCGAAGCGCAAGGCCGGCACCGGGTATGAGGGCATGCCTTTACCGGCTGACCAGTATTTCCAGTTCTGCTACGAATGTTAAAGGAATCCACAATGCATACCTCTAACCTAGAGCACGAATCGATCAAAGATGAGCGTAATCGTTATTTCATTCTGGAAGCATCAAGCAATCTCTTTACCTACGGCCTGCACCCCAATCCAAGGGCTCTGGCTCTTGAGGGGACGCCAGATGAGCGGACCGCCTTTGTTCGCAAAGCCAAGCTTCGCGTTCTAGCTGCAGCGCTAACACTGTTAGCGCTTGTTGGCATCCCTTGGGCACAAACAGTAAAGGCTCCAATCGCAGCTAGTGATCCGATTATCGGTACGGCAGGCAGCGTCATTTCTATCGTGCTCAACGAATCAACGTTCTCTACAACCACAACCGTCTCCACGGATGAGGGAGTTTTCCAAGTTAAAGGCGCTGTTACCGCCTCTATTGGGAATCAGGCCAAAGTGAAGTCATGGAGCACAGGAAGCGTTAAGCACAAGGCGCTGTGCATCAACTCCGATTTCAAACCTGATTGCTACAACTTGCGCTGACTGCTCAGGTGTTAGTGGAAAACAGATGGAAATCTCCGTATTGCATTTAACCGGCAGGGCAGGAACCGGCAAAACGACACTGCTGCAATAGTTCAGTAGTAAAAATCCAGGTTCGATCCATATCCTAACGCCAGAGAAGGCTGGACGGCACTTGAACCCTCTGCTGCCGATTGCGATAACTACGCTGCTATTGCGATTGATGGCGATACTTCGTGGGATCGTGCGTCGGTTGCGGAAGGTGTAGCTTCGCTTGAGCCATATGCTGAACAATGCGGAAGAAGCTAATTATTGTTTCGCAAGACCAACAAGACCTGGAACCTTGCGGGATTGTTCTAAGCACAACCCCTGTAATGATGAGCCTTGAATGCAGGCAGGAGAGGCTGAGCTTGTCATTCGATGGACAGTACCTCACTTTTTCAACTAGCCCGGCCAACTGATCTGATCACGGAAACCAGCGCATTCTGGATGCTGTGCCAGAGGCGTATCGCAACTGTGACGGTCTACAGCAAACTATCAGTCGACTCTACCGACAGGCCGGGATCAAAGGTGGCGCGGATGCTTGCCGCAAGCGGCGATTGTGGACACTGTACAAACGGTCCTGGGCCACCAATGCCTTAACACCATCAAGCAGTATTAGACCTCGCAGGCTGTTCAAGGGGCTCGAAGGATATTGAATCCCAGCCAGTACCGCTCCATTCGACGGCAGGCTGACGACCATTGGCCTCAGGTACCAACGGGTTCGATCTGCCGCGTACATGCTCAAATCGCAGTGCGGTTTCAAAATCATGATCCAGGACATCTGCACTGCCGGAGCTGTGTGCAGCAACCAGATCAACAAACAAATCGGCAAACGATATAGGCGTGGAGGGTAGTGCTAGCCATGTGTGTGAGTCATCGAAGAAAATCTTGCCGAAAATGGATACCGTTACTTCCTCACCCGTATCGTGGTGATTAAGCGCCCTGACCAGTGGTTTGCTGTGCATCAGTAGAACCTTCGTTCCGAGTGCTTCCTGGCGCATCATCATGGCGCGGGTAGCAATTTCATCAAGCTCGTCGTGACGAAGATTCGGGTTTGAGGAAAACGGAGCACAGAACACCGCCACCTTGCCAACCTCTGGATCGGCCAGGTGTCCTATAAGGTTGACGGGTACCACCTCTGCGATAACTGGATCAGCCATGTCCGTAGGCGTAAATTGCCAACCGAGGTGGTGGAACAGCGCGGCGTATACCTCAGGCCGCGTAAACTCTTGCAGCCTGTCGCTGCACTCTCGCGTATCCCAGAGCATTGAGCGGTTGAGCTTGTCGAGGATGGCCATCTCTTCATTGAGCTGTTTCACACTGGGCCGATCAGGTCCGAGATAAACCTCTGAGCGCTCCATATCCATAAGATGAAACTCGTGGCCACCGACCGGGTTGTTCCAAGCTATCGTATTGGCGGATCGAGGATGAATACCAAATTCATGGACCATGATGGCTCGTTGGGCTGCGATGAACTGGATTCGTGAAAGCGTATCCAGAGACTTGAGATCGACCAGGCCATCAACATTGCCGCTGGCCAGAGCGCGGCCGGACTCCCAGCTCGCCCAGTTTGCGAGTTTTGAGAACAGCGGCTTGGCGATATTTTTCAGGTCGGGAGAGAAGTGGATCAGACACGTCACCCAGCTGTCCGCGTACCCTGGCTCAGGGACAATTAGGGTTTGACCTTCACGAACGAGCAAGCTGGATTTCACGTCACTCAAAACACTACTCCTGATAGGGGGCTGCAGAGAAATCACCTTAACCCGAACCCCAAACATTTCAACTAAAGGCCGCGTAAAAACACCGGGTTTGGGTGTGAATACAGGTCTGCTTCGTTAGAATCTTCACATAAGCGAAATTAGAGATTGCAACGATGAATATCACAATGCGAACCGGAACGACTAAAAGTCATACCCCAGGAGAAGGGTACGGCTTTATCGCTGGTAGCGATGGGCGTGAGTACTACTTTGCAGCCAACTCAGTGCTCGATGGCGCTGCTGGCGCAGTCATGGTCGGTATGACTGTGTGCTTAAAGCCCAACGCAATATCAAAAGGCGTGCGGGAAGTAGAGGTTTTGAATTTGATCCCTGTGTTCCGAAAGCGCACAGCATCAACGCTGGGGGAGGTGACGTGAGGAAAAAGAACAAAGGATTCGCTGCTTTGAAGGCGAAGGCTGCATCAAATGGGATAAGCGACCAGGGCCGTTCGGCCTGGTTTCGCTTCTCGGGTCTGCAGTTCTACAGGCTTAACGGCGGGGAATGGGCTGTCAGTGTCTTGCTCGCGCTAATGGTTGCTGGACTGATCGCCTATGTTGCCGGCCCGACCGCCAGCGCCCTGGTAATCACCAGTGCGGACTTTTTGATGATTTTTGGCTTTGCCGCGATGAGTTACAGCATTACTCGTTCTAGTGACTATGAAAAGTCGGCAAAGCGTTTCAAAACCATTGCAATACTCGTACTCATAATCGTCCACTTCGTCATACAGATTGCATCCTGGCCCGCCTGAGCTATGCAGATGTTGCATAGCCCCGGTGGATTCGCTTGGCAGCCATTTCCATCAAGCTAACCTCCGCTCTTTGCGCCTCACCTTTCAGGTCCAAAAATATATCCTCTGGCAAGTGCGAGGCCAAAGCTGATTCGGCATACGAATTCAAATCAGGCGCGCTATTTTCTACCGCAGCGCCGGCATACAGGCATCCGTTGATAATTCGATTCATGCTGACGCCAGTTCGCAGCGATGCCTCTTTGATATTTGCATGCAGCGCAACAGGAAGGCGTAGGGTAAACCGGGAGTGTGATTCTTCGGGTGCCGGCATCGTATAGTCGAATCGGTCAATAGCGTTGAGGCTTTGCTCAAGCAAGGCAATGCATTGCCCGTGTTCGCTGAGACGCGTGGTGCCTACAAGTATCCTGATCTCGTCTCGAACAGTCCCGGGCATTCGTAACAGGTAGTTGATCCGCGTCTCTCGACCGTTGCTATTGCCCATTCTGAAACTCCTGGTTGGCGATAAGGCCAATATACGTGGGCGAATAATTTCTGCGACCCAAACGGGTGTCAAAAACCGATGGCGTGCGGCAATTTATTGACCTGGCCTGTCGGACTGACGTGTATCGCTGTCATTCAACCGTTCAAAAATGAGCATCCACTCAGTGCGTTATGCCTCAGAAATGAACAAAGAAGGTTTGGTCGCGGTGTGAGAGGGCACTGCAGGAGCAGACCTGTCGTACGGTTAAGATCGTGGATGGTATGGTTAAGCTACCGGGTCTAATGCAGCGAGACTGGAACAACCCAAGGGAAACGGATCACCCCCTATTCCACCAAAAAGTTGTTGTTACGCCTGAGGTCGAAGGTCCTACACGCCTTAGCAGTGACGCGACATGCAAAATCGACCTGGTTGAACGTTTGCCTGGCTTAGGGCCAGCGGCGGTGTCCTAGTGTAGGAAACGGTACGCCACTTTTCGCATGGCGAGGGGTGCTTCGGCTCACGATACTAAGCTGAAGTTAACCAAACTAATGCTGAAAACTCTGGAGCTACATAAACATGACATTCATAAACTCATTCAAAGATTTCTTTATTGACATTGCATCCGACGCAGCTGACTCCGTAGGAGATATTGGCCGCTCAACGGTCGGCATAGTGAAAAAGCATCCTGGTAAAATTGCCTTCGTATGCGTGGCCACCGTTGCAACCGGTGGGGCTGCTACCATCTTCGCTGGTCCGATCGCCGCAACTATTGGCGGAACAGGGCTACTGGGCGCTACGGCCTCAGGCACCTCTATAAGCACACTTGCTGGCGCTGCTCTGACCAAGGCCTCACTAGCTGCGCTGGGAGGCGGTTCGCTCGCCGCCGGTGGCGGAGGGATGGCGGCAGGCGTAACTGCTGTTACTGTCACCGGCACGGCCGTTGGCGCCACCGCAAGCACCGGGGCAGCAGTTGTTGCATCTAAGATGGCAAGGAAGGAGGGGAATTAAGATGCCTCGAATCAGTAAGGCGCATAAAGCTGGGTTAGATCTCGTTGACCAGATTGCATTCAACGAACTGGTGGTCTATCAGGGCATGACCGATATAGAGCGCCAGCAGCTAGGCACGATTATATCCCGAGTGACCGAGATGGCTGAGAGCAAATATCAGGGGCGTGAGGCCGAGATTATTAAGCACTCAGCTTTCGCCCTTTTGGCAATCGCACTGAGTAACACCGGCGAGGAAATCAGAAATGCCATCGCCCTGGACTTTCCTCCACTGGACCTTCCCAAACAAACGATAGATCAGATCCATAGCCATATCAGGACTGTCCAGATGGCTACGATGCTGGTATCTACCGAGAAATGGATTGGCTTCGATGGAAGCTATGCATGCGAGATCGTCGATAGCCTTCAGAATGAGTTTACTGATTACTCTGCTTTGGTAAGACGCGACCTAGTGATGCGATGCTTTGTCATGGAGTTCGCAGAAGCGTCAGTAAAGACCTATTGCTGGCTGACGGTCTGCGGTGTGCTGCCGGTGACAAAGAATGACCCCACCCGGATAAAGGGTGACCTGGATAAAACAATCGCGCTGAGGCTTGCCCTTATGTGCGACTACGAGATGATCATCCAATTCTTGAAGGCTTCGGCTAGCGAGACTAGTGGTACCGAGGTTCTGGCTCGCAAGCACAAAAAGCTCGATTTGAAAGAGTCCACCCTTGACCGGCTTCTCGATGTCCAGAATGTGTTTCAGAGGTCATGGAGCCGGTCCAGCCTACGCAATACCATACCGCTGATCTGTGAAGATGACCTGATGAACACTGAGAGAATGGGCAAGTTCTTCGACATGTGGGGCGCGCGCAAGGCGAGGTTTCGAACGCATCCTGGCAATCTCGCAAGCTGGCTCAGCTTTTTGGGCGCTACCATGGTTGAGATGCACCTACCCGTTGAACGAATAAAACAGGAGGTAGAAAACAAGAGGGCTGCGGCAGCCAATGAGAATGCAAAAAGGGTCATGCGGTCTGTTTTCAACGCTGCAGACAATGCCGGCACTATTACCGAAAGAGTGCAAAACCATCTGTTGAAGGAATATGGATTGCAGATCAACGCCGACACGCTATATCGCGGTCATGCCATGTTGTGCAAATCAACCCTCTACCTTCTGCAGTTCCACTGCGAGATAGCTAGAGGCGCGGGGGTGGCCTTTTCTCCAGTTCAAGATGATCCCTTTTACCTTAGCGCATTTGTGCATTCGGATAAGCTGCCGTCGAAAAAAGCGTGAGCACGCTGAATCGCAAACATGTAGATGCCCTTTCACACATGACTTCGAAGCGCCCCGGTATGGCTCGGTAACCGCGAACGGAGAACCTTCCGCCAGTCTGCGGGTATTGAGTAGAGGAGTTCGGAGGAGGGGACAGACACTTCAGCTTTACAATTGCTTGCGGCGATCGCAGCCAACAGCCTCGTCACAAGCCTCCAGATAATCCGAATCCGCCTTGGGAGTGTTCCGGATCGAAAATCTCATGACAGTGCACCGAGCTGAAGACCATTCCTCACCGACTAGGGCTATCTGCAGCTCCTGAACATTCTCTTTGTAGGTAGGTTGGCAGTAGCGGCTCACCCCAGGGCGCTCTATGAGCTTTCGCTAGTTGAGCGCCTTCACGCTATTCGCCAGCGCGAACCTGACGCCGTGCGGAGGTATGAGTGCCGCTTAATCACCAGCGACAGCCCCGGCCCTGGCCGTAAGTACCTGGTAATAAAACCCCGGCCGAGGGTCAAGATTGTGGTTGGTGTCCTGATAGCTGGCCGCACCAGACTTGCATAGTACGATCGCAAAGGTCCTTTTGTCTTGGATCAGCCGGGCTTCGTGCCATTTTTGCACTGCGGGCACAATAGTCCCTTTGAGGGACTGGCCAGGGCATGGGCGTAGCCGCAATAAGGACAGCGAATTTCTGTGCTACCTGCCATATTTTTTCCTATTTATGACCAATCTGGATGGTTCGAATCAATCAGTGCCTTGCTAGGAACAATCATTTCCTTGCCAGAGTCGATCCTGACGACGATCCAGTTGCCGCGACCACCATAGTCGGTGGCTGAGACTGTACGAACAAGGTTGCCGCTCTTGACAAATCGATACGTCGAATCCGCTTTAATTTCCATGTGGTTACCCCTTACTTTTGGAATAGTGTCTACCAAGTCCTTTTCTTCCCAGCTCTCAGATCACACACCCCCCACAGGGAAAAGACCACTCCTAGAGCACCACCCGGCACTAGCACCATATAAAATTCGGTGCGCAGATCGGGACCTGCGTATGGATAAGTCCAGATGGCAAGCGCAGCGGCTAGTGAAATAATCAGGCAGGTAAGCCCCCCCAGAGCATGGCTGGCTAGGTTCGTGCGCCGAGCAACGTGCTCAAGTTTGTACATGTGATTTCCCTTGTTCAGTTTGCACCAGGGTCTTCGCCCCTGCTCACCGCAATGGCTGAGCTGTCTTATTCAGGGCTTCTTACTTCAGTTTGAGTTCATACCATTCATACCCTTTCTGAGTGAGTTGAGGGAATGTGTACTGTAAGCCGAGAGCCACCGTGTCAGCCCCGCTGTGTATCACTTTACCTCAACCAATGGTCCCCAACACGTACCGGGCCCGCATGAATGATGGGCAAGGCAGGCAAACGATCGACGGCCGTAAACTTAAAGCACGCGATTCAGTTGTGACAGAACCACGACTCGTTACACTTATTGCTGGTTCCTTGTGGCATGTAATGACAACACTCACAACGGTCTGCGTGTTTGAGTCGATAGGGTACTATGAGCATTACTGAAGAAATGTATGAAGGCTTAGAAGATCAGTGGAGTGACTATTGCTCTCCTGACTCTATTTTAACGCGTATACAATCCTCTCTATCACACATATCCATTGGCATGGAAAATACAGATGAACAAGATGACGACCAAGGTGTTCGCACTACCAGCTGACGCTGAGAATCGCATGGCATTTTTGAATGGCGTAAAGGCACTGGCCGAGAAACATGGTGTAGATGAAATCGGTGGCTCACTTTTCGATGAGCTTAGCTACGTAGAGATGATAGAGAAGGAGCTTGCCGAACACATTTCCTCGGACGGCGTGGAAGACTTGCGACAAGAATACGAAAAGGCTAAGAAATGAAGACCACATGACGAGCAATCCTGTATCGGAAGTTGAGCCGATAGCCGCCCCGACCCACGCTGTAGTTGCCCGCTGCGCCCAGGTGCTTCCAGATTTTGGCAGCTACGTGCGAGGCGTAGTTTCCATACGTTCTGGTGAGTTTTCCCCGGGACTGAGGAGCTGGATTCTTCTGATAGCTTGGTTGCTGATACTCTCGCCGTGGCCGCTGCGTTGTCTGAACCGGTAGATGAGCCGGTACCACCTGAATTCGACATCACCCTGACAGTCCAGTCAGTTAAGTCCTCCGCTTGGCGATTCATCAACTAATGCGAAGCGATCAAAGCTCACAATCGTGGAAAGGCCCATTAGCCGACCGTGAGGAGGCAGTAAGACTATCTGAAGGCATGGTCGCTGATGCTGAAGAGTCAGCTTCAAGTCACACAGAGCCCGATTGGTGCGCGCAGGGGAGGAGGGCAAGAATAGAGGTGCATGACGAGAACAAGTGAAGCTTCTCCGGTTCCCGATGCAACCTCGGCTTGGGCGGACTGTCAGTTAGCTAGATAGCCGGCGCCGATCAAACCGGCAGAAGTGCAAAGCCTAAGGACGAATGCATCATGCTGCTTGTGCTGAATCAGCCTGGTAGCCGCGCACTCAACCCAGCCGGCAGCAGCTTGGTATACCATCATAGGCGGGGAGGAGTGGCCATCCCGCATCCCCACATTTTCCCTGCAAACTCACACGCTGCCCACGCGCATTGCCATACCACGCCCACCACCTATACCATCATAGGTAGGGGTACCTGTAATCTAGGACCATGAACCCCTTGCAAACCCTCCCCTAACCAACATCTTTTCTTAATTTTTTATTTTTCTTTTCCCGCTTCTTTTCCTACGCCGCACAAAGACATATTGCCAGCCGGGAGCAAAGTAAAAGAGGGTTAATCAGAGCAGGGCGGTCCAGGCATATGGCGAATTGCCGAGACCCCCCTCCTATGATGGTATAGATTGTCACCTATGTTAGGGATTCGTGTGGGCGTGGGGTGGCTAGAATAGGTATCGAGCTGGCGGGAGTACGGGCGGCGGCGGGGGGAGTGGCTTGCTATGATGGTATAGGCCGTGGTGGAGTGTACGCCGGCATGCACCTGGTCGAGTTGGTCTCCAGTGGTCATCGATGCCGGCGCCGATGATGTTCGACAAAGCCCATAATTCGATCAATTGGCTATAAAGCCTCAATCCCAAGACCGGCACCGCTACGATAAAGCTGGGAAGCGTTGTAATGGCCTGAGGAGATTAGCCTCACACCCAACCCAGTGGCTGTACATGACGTCGAACTCCGCCAGCGCAGCTGGGTGATTAAGCTTGGCGGCGCGTTTGTAATATGCCAGATCCTGGTCTATGTCCTATTCATGGCGCTGCACATGGCGACGTTGCCTTATCAAACTTGGCCTGATAACCGATACGCTGCAGCAGCCGGCCGTAACCGGTCCTGAAACACCAGGCCAACCTTGATCGCATATACTGATCGGAAAACAGCGCGTGCCTCGTAAAGTCCCTTATTCTCGGACCGCGATAAACCGCTCCACAGCCATGACCCCGATCGCCTGGAGCAGCAGCTTGTGCATGACCACCCACATGAAAATCTGACCCATCTCACGCCTCGACTCTTCATTGACTGACCAGAAGATAACGGCGGGCGTCCAGATAACCACTCGGGGGAGGGTTGTCATTTATGACACCTATTTCAAGGTAATATGGTTACTCCTTTCCGTATTACCGGAGTGACCTGATGTCTTTTGCTGAAGGTGCGATGCTATTCGCTATTGGTGCCCATGGAGCGAACAACCAGGTGCGCAAGTACACCGGGGAACCGTACTGGATACACCTTCAGGAGGTGGCATCTCTGGTCAAGCAGCATGGCGGCTCTGAAGCGGCTGTAGCGGCCGCGTGGCTGCACGACGTGCGTGAAGACACTTCAATAACTAGTGCGACCATCGAACTGTTGTTTGGTGAGACTGTGGCGCGGCTAGTGGACGGTGTTACCGACATCTCCAAGCTCGAAGATGGTACGCGAGCTGTACGCAAGCGCCTTGATCGAGAACACCTTGCACGCCAGTGCGATGTCTGCAAAACCATCAAGCTGTGCGACGTCATCTCTAACACGAAAACGATCCATCAGCTTGATCCAGAGTTTGCACGGATCTACCTGAAGGAAAAATTATCGCTGCTTGACGCACTTCGCGGTGGCAATCAGGAACTCTGGCTGCAGGCCTACCTGCAAGTGAGTAGTCACCTTGAGGAGATTGCGCTGACTGATTCAGCAGAACCGGCGCAACGGGCAGCTTCTGCGTAATAATGTCCGGCTGAATCATCATCACTGTCGATCACCTTCAGCCCTGGGAATAGCCATTCGTCCAGTGCCTCGCACACCCACCACATCCGATGTCGCAAAACTGTGCACTCTCTCGGGGCATGCTGTGCCAATACTGACAAAGGATTTTGCTACAATCGGCATTTGAGCGAGATAATTGATCAGGCATATAGCGCTGTGCCATCATCCGTCCAAGATCTTGCACTGTGATACGGAGATGCGCCGGTAGCGCTAGGATGTAGCGACGTCGTTTTCTGAATTTCACCTGGCCCGTCAGGTATGCGGGATCTTCGCGGGCCCTGCATTGGAGTATCCGGATTCGTCGTGGGGGCAGATTTTGTCACTGATGGATAGCAAGTAGTTAGATGCCGATAGCAAGTTCGGCCAGAAGGGTATGCATGACGAGGAAGGGAAAAGGGAAAAAGGGTGGTGTACAGCCCTCTCCGAACGGAGAAATAGATAGATCGGTGCGAGAGCAAAACCGATTCCTTAACTATTGCCTCAACAATGACGTAGAAATCACCCTGTACCTTGAGTCCGGCACACAGTTTATTGGCTACATCGTATCTTTCGATCTGAAGGCCATCCTCCTTGGGGCCAAAAATGCCAACAAGCCGAGTCGGCTTATCCAGAAGTCCTACATTTCCCTAGTGAGACCGAACACTCCGATCGAGCTGTTTATTGAATATCGGGGGATGGGTACAGCACGCCAGCGTAAGCGAGCAAAACGCTGCCAAGATCATGATTGAAATGCAGAAGGACAAGGGCGGCAGTACCGCCCTATATTATTGCGTGGAGTTAACTGTGCGTGCCCTGGATGAAAAGGTTAAGTCTGGCTAGCGAGATTCGCGGCATCCCATCCAGCGAGTAAGGCTGGGCAGACCTTTGAATGATCGCGTTATTTGCGGCCGCTTCGTCAAAGGGCTGAATCTGGTCCTGAAAAACAATATCGTGATCGTATGCGAGCTTACAAAGCTGACGCCGGCTAATGTGGGTTTTCCGCAGTGCATCGGCCTGGGTGTGAGTTTTAGCCATCTCGATGAGACTGCTCACAAACCTGTTGGAGCCTTCCCACAATGCTTTTTTGGACCGTAGGTCCTGAAGGGGGGAGAGCTGAATACCATCGGGTCCGGGGGAAGGCTGGATGGGGGGGAGCATGCTGGCAAGAGTTTCCTCTCTGATGTGGGATATTTCCCGGCGGCAACGACGCATTTCAGAAGGAGATCTACCATCTGCGGAAGCAAACGTTATTGCATGCAGCTCGCCGTAAGCCTTCATAGCGTTGGTCGGCATAACGAATGCTCGAGCAACTTCTTTAGCTGTAAATCGCTGTGCAAGATTTCTTATCTGAAGATCCCGCTCTGGTTGACTGTTATTCGTCAATGAACCAGCCGCAGACTCAGAAATGAGTACCGATCCCATAACCCCCCCCCAAAAAACCTAGCTTGTCTGATTCACTAGGGGGAGTTCCCTGACGCCAATCTCAAACCCGTCCAGCGCAGCTCTGCGCATCCTTGAAAACGCTCAAAGTGACTTGGGTATTATGAGATCGTCCGTCCTCCCCCTGTGGGCGGCTGACCGTGCCCGAAGCATCTGCCAGACCTTTATTATTCCGACTTTGCGGATCGGAGTGATAGTACCGAGCTATCATTGACATGCCAAGAATTTTTTTTGTCGGAACTCAATCGACGCATTGTTTCACAATGTCATAAGACATACAGATGGCGGGAACAGAGTATCAAAATGACTTAGGGGAGTCCTTCAAAGCCCCACAATCCGCCTGAGGACGGGCCAATCCGAGTCATTCCTGTCTGAGCGAGACGCATGCAGTCTGTGTCTTACTGCTCTGGCTCGACTGTTAAAATTCGACCATTGTCTATATCTATGGGCAACGAAGATGATGCAGAACTTGTCAGCGAACCGCCCATAGCCAAAGACCCGTAATTGAATTTCGCTGGCACGTATCTAGCCGCATTCGCTAGGTTTGACCAACCAACATGCTTCATGATCGCGTGGATGTCCCACCCCATGTCCACAGCCCATTTTGCGAAGCCGTGGCGCATTGAGTGGGTGCTCAGGTGAATCTCAAGGCCCGAGTCCTTGGCCATGGCATTGAGCAAGGGGCCGAGGCTTTTGGTGTAAATGCCCTGGGCTCCCACGTTGCCCCAACGATCAATCTTCCTGAATACCGGGCCGACCGGATATCTGATTCGCTGATCCAGTCCAGGTATGCTTCAACAGGACAAAGGATTCTCAGTGCGGGGGCATCAAAGGTTTGTCCTTCAGCGATGGCATCGGTTTTGGAATGGCCGAGGTAAATCTCTAACCGCTCACCTCGATATACCTTGGTATGTTCCGCGCGGACCCGGGTGAGCTCATCACTCCGAAACCCTCGCCAAAAGCCCAGAAGAAGAAGTGCGCGATTTCGAAGGTGACGCAGAAGTGCTGGCCTGTCGCCTTTATCCCTTGCTACCAGGATATTGCTCTCCAAGGTCAGAACCATCTTTTGGAGATGATCAAAGGGTAACGGCGTAGCCTGGCGCGGGGGTCCTTGATGCTCTCTCGCAATCCCCTTCATCACCTTTCGGACTTCAGAGCCCTTGGTTGGATCGCTGAATCCATGCTCTCTATGCCAGTGCGCGAGACCCGCCAGCCTCAGCTTGAGGGTACTGACCGCAAGCTTCATAGAATAATGAGCAAGATACCGGACGATCGAAGACTCCGACGCCGGAAGTAGACCTCCCCATTCAATGCGAAAGTGGTCGACGGCCCTGGCATAAGCAGCTGCTGTGTTCGCTGGAGTCGCGGCCGCAATGTAGCGTGCAGCCTTCTCTCCGCTTGATTGCTCAACAGCTTGGGGATATGAACCTTTCGAGCTCTGTACCCCGGCTATAGACTGCAGGGATCGGTGTGTCGGTCCAGTCATTTCGCTTCCGGTTCAAAAAGGGGTAGGGCTGACCACCGCGCCGGCCCAAATAGGTCTACCTTACACAGCCTTGAAGTAGGACAACACAGTGACAGTTTCCAGTTTGTAGCGCTTTCCTTTCTCGTTTTCAACGATCCAAGGAAGCTTAGTGCTGCGTGGTTTATACGCAACCAGCTTACACGTCCCGACCCCTTGAATCTGTGAGGATTTAGTCAAATCCAGCCCATGCATACCTGCATAGCTTTCAAGCAAAACCTGTTCACTGGATTTTGCTCCTTTGGGAAGCACCTTAATAGTAAAAGTCAGCTCTTGGGGAGTGCCCGACATGGAAATGGTTCCATGTCAACATCCTGGGAGGGGAAGGAACCGAGGTGGGCACTGAGCATTTCCTTTACTGCTGAAGCACTGGCATTGGTGAAGCACTGAGTCATTGGGCTACCTCCGTTATGTGTGGGATAGCATCATTGCGGGGAGCAAGGTGTGTCATAAGCGGTTGGATAAAAAAGGGGAGCCGAAGCTCCGGAAGGAAAACGGTAGTGCACAGATCTACTTGCCACCCAAGTCCGGGTTGAACACGATGCTGCGGTTCTGATAGCCGACCCGGTAAAGGTCGTCACTTAATAATGCGACCTCAGGAATTGCCTTGATGCGCTTGATCGCGGTAACCGCTGAATCGTCGAAAATCCTGTTACCGCTCGATGTGATGACCTCGACAGTCTTCATTGCGCCGTCCCGATCCAGACGTAACTCAAGCTCGGTTCGCAAATCTTCGATGTTCCCCGGTGGCATATTCCAGTTTTCACTGATGCGCTCCACCAAAAGCCCGTCCACATCTTCGATGGTGAGCTGCGCGTTGCTAGTCTGCTGAGCCGAGCTGCTGCTCTCTGCAGCAATTGCCCACGCCGGGGTATCCGTAGGAGAAGCCGGTACCACTGCAGGAGTACTGAGAGCCTTCATCTGAATAGCCGGCGCCTGCATGACCACGGAAGCTGGAGCCATGCCTTGTCCGGTCAGCTCATTATTCATGAGCCGTGATAGCTCAGCCCCATCGAGCTTGAGCATCTTCGCCATGGCCAGCATTCCTGAATCCAGCTCGTTAATCCGAGCATTCATGTTGGCCGCACCTTTCTGCATAGGGGGTAGTGTG
Source organism: Halopseudomonas sp. SMJS2 (assembly GCF_029866945.1). Lineage (NCBI taxonomy): Bacteria > Pseudomonadati > Pseudomonadota > Gammaproteobacteria > Pseudomonadales > Pseudomonadaceae > Halopseudomonas > Halopseudomonas sp. SMJS2. The sequence continues at coordinate 91,506 of NZ_CP123446.1, forward strand.
GCAACGCTCGCCTTGAGCTGATCAACATCTGCTCTCATCTGCTTAACATCAGTCGTAACCTGGTGGACCAAGAAAATCACTGCTGCCATACCAAGTCCGATGACGGCGACGGCTCCTGTTATGGCCATAGGTAATGCTTTATCACTCAAGGGGGCGTTCCTCGTGGTTATCCTGATTCGGGCGACACCGTATCGAGGTTATGGGTAATCTGTTTCCATTGTCGCAGGCAAAATGTATAGAACTGGCTGAACTGGTGCATCCGAAGTGGATGTAACTTTTGCGATACTGGATCTGTAGGTATAAAAAAACCGACCGCCTGAGATCAGGATAACGGCCGGTTCTTCTACTTCTACCTGACTTACACCACCCAGGAATTCACAACATCTGCGCCATGTTTATCCTTCCAAACCTTGAGACCCTTATGGTTGCCACCCTTGGTTTCAATTACCTCGCCAGTGTGCGGGTTTTTGTACGTCTTGGTCTTACGCGGCTTGCGCGTACCTGTAGCTGCCGGGGTCTGTTTGCCATCCGGGATCAGGATACTAATGACCTGCGCTTTGCTCAAACCAGACTCAGCAACCAGCGCCTTTAGCTTTTGTTCGAATTCTATTTCCCGCGCCAGCTCCTGATTCTGTTCCATGCGGTGCTGCTTCTCTGCAAGATCCGCGATTTCACGCTGTAGTGCACGATATGCTGCTAGTTGTTGAGACATGAAAACCTCTTACATAATAATGTGTGCGGAATACGATCTCGCTCGACCTATTCAGCGTTGCTGGCCTGGCTGCATATTGGGACAACCGCAGACAAGCTAGTCTCATCGAGACCCCTCGATTGTAAGTAGTGACGGTATCTCTCGCAATACTACTATCATTTTAACTTCTAATCCTGCGATTCATACAAATCAGAATGGGTATAAATTTACTATTGATTATTCTGATATATTGATAAATGCCCATTCTAGAACTCCTCAATTGAACACCGACCAAAGACCTTAGCTACAACCCGCTCGACCTCTTGGGTGGATAACATTTCGCAACTGACCTCCGATCTGATGCCTATTGCCGGTTTGCCTGCAATTCGCAAGACAGCCTCCACTCCAGCCTTGGTAGCCTCGTAGACCGAACCCGTCACATTCATCTTTTCATAGATCCAACCGCCGTGCTCGATGATCCATCCGGTTTCCTGCCCTCTTATATCGCGCTCAGTCCATACCGTAATGCTCTGACCTTCAAAGATCAGTTCTGTTTTCTGGATTGAAATATACATTTTTGAACCTCCATTCGTTGTGTTCACATCTATTTATACAAATGGGGGTTGTAAGCATTCTGCACCGACGATCTTACAAGAAGACCATTTGACTGCCGCACGTGGGACTCACCGAGCAAGAGATGGAAGCCTAGTAAATATGACTGCAGGAATGGAATGCTCATTTGACCGTCGTTCCAAGGTCAATAGCGGTAGCACGTCAAACGATTTACGAAGGGCGGCTCGTAGTGGCGGGTTCCTATCACGCCGCCGCCACACTCTGCCTATTAGGGTTAGTGAATGCCGAGTAGCCGGACTGCTATGCGTCGGAGTGGACCCAGTTGCGCGGGCCTCCGACAATTTAGATTATGTTTGTTTGCAGTCGGCGGATTGAATGCTCTCCGTTGTTCCGCCTCGAAATCTCTCCACCTAACCAGCCTGGCCAAACGCTGCGGGGAGTCTATCAGTGCACCTATGTTTGGCGCAGTGAACATCCCACCTACGACATCAATGCCGGTCGTAGCGGAACAACTACTCAGACTGAAGCCCAAGCCCATGTAAAAGGAATTGCGCCGGAGCCGATCCTCATCTGTCTTTGCATCCACCCCACCAAGCTGTCCAGGCTCAATAGTGTAGTCACCCAAACCTCCCTCTTTCATTTCATGGATTAGCCATGACATCAGCGAGCCCCCCAAGCCTACGCCCTTCGGCCGCATGCCAATATGCCCTCGCGGTCCAAAACAAACCTTCTTCTCCACATGGCAGATGACGACATGGATGCAGTTCTCTGAAGGAGCGAAATCCGAACCGCCAAAACGTGTGTCGTTGAAAGCGCGCAGTCGAAGCATCTCAAGATCCAAGCCGATCGGCTTATCCACCATCATCGCTTTCTCCCATAGCACAGGGAGCATGTACTTCACACCATCCTTTTTGTAGCTAAAGGCAAGAATCCGTACCGGAGCGCAACGATCCACAAGGCGATCCGCATATCTCAATCCAATGTTCATCCCATCTCCTTCGCTTTGTAGGCCGTCCACTGTCCTGCCGAACCTAAAGCATAAAGCAACCTCAGGCGCGCCAAGAAAGAATAGGGGTGTAAATCCCATGGCCGTCGGCTCGGTGCCGACCAGAAAGGCGAGATCCAGACCACTGCCGCTTATTTGCCTGAAGCGGCTTCACCCGGGTACGCCGTATCAATCGCTATGTGTGGAATTTGAGAATTTTAATCATGAATCCAGTTTTCGTTTTACTGATGATCAAGGTGAAAACCTGATGAGGGCCCATAATAGTTATTAGGTATTCTGTGTTTTTGTTCAATTATGCTAAATTCAGTATCCCTGTTACACTACGGTTATGCGTAACATAACACGTTATCATAAATACATACTGACAAGCATCCAGCAGCTGGTTGATGCGCGACACGCACGGGTACGGCCGGCAGCGGACAGACACGAAGAGGGGCGGGGCAGATGGGAATCGAACTGAAGTTTCTGACAGACGATCCAGGAGAAATCGAGATCGTGGAGCGGTACTGGGCGCTGAATCCCGATGGGACCTTTTGTGGATCAGTTATAAGCTTGCTGCCGTTTCGGGAGACCCAGAAGGCCAGAGATCTCGTAGCATTGGTGCAGAGCTATGCTACGGCCTACTACACAGGAACAATATGTCCAGACTGCGGCCGTCACCCACTAATCAATACGCGATCTGACTACAAAGTAGTCCATTACCAGAAGCTGTGCCAGCACTGTGAAGATGACGCCATTTTGGAACGCATCATTGAGGATGAAGAACATGGCTAAGGGCGGCGTGACTTACTCAGAGGTTTTTAATGCCTACCAGGCGCTGATGGCTGCCGGCGAGAAACCTACGGATCGAGCCCTGCTCGAGTACATCGGCACCGGAAGCATGACCACAATCATAAAGCACCGCAGAATGATCGTTGCGCGCATGCAAGGCGTCTTCGGTAATGGCGGGTTGGTCAACAGCTCCCTGAGAGACGCCCTGGCAACCGTTGAGAAGGAATTAGAGCAAATTTACGAGGGCAAGGTTGCCCAAGCCAAGGCCGAGGGCGGGAAGGCTCTTTCCATCGTTCAAGAAAAACTGGATCAGGTCACTCAGACCCTTGATAAAGTTGTAGGCGAGAGGAACAAAGCCGATGAGGATTTGCAGGTTGTCAGGTCATTGCTCGATTCCGAGTCCATTAAATCTGCAGCACTGGCCGAATCGAAGCACCAGTTGGATATCGAAGTTGCGTCATTAAAATCGACCATTACAGAGATGAAAAGTGCTGTCGAGAAAGCCGAGGCCATGGCCAGAGCGGCCAAAGCTCAGCAGGATCATTTTGAATCGCGTACGAGAGAACAGATGAAGGAGGCGAAAGCCATCCAAGAGGATGTCATTAAGCAGGCCCAGCGCGAGCGCAACGAGTACCAGGCCGCTCTGACTCAGAGCTCAGAAAAATTGACTGAAGCAAATCGGTACATGGGGTCCCTGGAAGCCGATGTAGCCGCAGGGCGGAAGGTAATTTCCGATAACCTTAGAACGATTGATCAACTCAATGATCGGATCAAAACCCTGGAAAGTGAAATTAATGAGGCATACAAGATCAACGGTTCCGCTGAGGCTAAGCTGACTCAGGCACAGACTGAGCTAGCCGCATGCAAAGAAATCAGAACTGAGCTACAGTCCCGTTGTGAATCCCTTGAACAGGAAATAAAGAAATCAAGGGAAGATTCTGATGCCTTGAAGCGCGCGCTCTCCGACGCAAATAAGGCACTTGCCGCGAAGCTTCCTGGGCCGGCAGATAGGGACAAAAGACCAGCAAGGCAAAACCCGGGAGACTAGAGTCAATTAACCTGGGAGAATACAGCCCCACTATTCGTAATTGTTCAAATAATGCTCAGCAGAAGGACAAGGTCAAACCCAATAGCGGGAGAATCAAGCGCGATAATTGGTCAATCGTGGGAGGTTAGAGGCCCATAATTGAACATCGGACCCGCAGATCAGGGGCACCAGTGATCGCCGAGCGGGAGAATGAAGGCCCTTAAATATCAGGCATAAAAGACAAGACTACTGAAAAGCGGGAGAAGCTGAAGCGATAATCCGGGAGATCAGCCCCAGTAAACGCAGAATAACCGCTTATAAAACAGTGACATAGACTTAGCTCCTTTTGTTCTTTTTTTCCTTCCTAGATCCTAATTCCTTTTTTTAAACCCGGGTTGATCACTAATAGGTTACTCGCACGTCAGTGCTACAGACCTAGCCACCGGTGTGCCTGGCATGCCGGCAACCCCCCATTGATCGCAGCTTCGATTAACTGGTCCATGTTAATTAGGGCCCTCTATTCTCCCACACCAATCCATTAGCGGCTCTTGAATCTACCTGTTCGCGATGGACCGCCATGGGAATAACCCCTAGAACCCCCTAAAAACCTGGCTATCAAGCAATTAGCAAGCCTGTTCTCCCGCACCGATGGATAATGGTCTCGCACCTATCTCCCATCAATCCGCCTAATAATGAGCCTTCATTCTCCCATCAATCTAATCATGTCGTGGCAGGACAACATCTCAACCCCACTAACCACGGGGTCTAGAGCAATTATGAGCCTCGAAACTCCCATCCCAACAGAAGCATTATGGGGGGCTAATCTCCCGTAACCCGCGAATGATTATTGAGGTGTAATCTCCCGGTCAACCATCACCCAGCGGATAACACATTGTCAGCTGAAAACAGGCATCTGGAATTATGAGCCCTCAATCTCCCGGGTGATCGGAAATACTCCGAGGGGCGTATCTACATCGTCGACACCTCTGAACAACACGGATTATGCGGGTTTCAGTAATTACGGTCCTTTGTTCTCCCAACCCATAATCGTATTTATGAGGCTCTGTTCTCCCGGCTCAAATCCACTTCGCGTGACGGCCAGTTTAGAAGGCAAAAGCTGGAAAGGAGGTATTATGGGGGGGCAATCTCCCAGTGAATTCAGAATTAACGATGAGTAATCTCCCCCCACCATCGCTGACGTCTAGCTCCCCAGCCCTCTAATAACGCGGGCTACAGCAATTATCGCTATCAAATCTCCCACTGCTGATGGGAATTACAGGGGTTCTATCTCCCGGGTGATGATTATTCTGTCATGGCGCTCAGAGTGCCAGCTGAGAGACGTATGTACCCTGGGATCGCAAAATTTAAGGTCTGTTTTGCCGCACTGAAAGCAATTATCGACGCTGAATCTCCCGGCACTATAGGCGTCCAGGATTTGATGTAACAGGCTGGAGCCTAGCAGTTACGGGGCCTGAGGGTAATATGGTCCTCAAATCTCCCGTTAAGGATCGGCAATTATCGAGGCTCAATCTCCCTGCCTCGTGCAGACTATGACGTACGGGCTTGGCCGTAACAAATCAGCGTATTGGGCAATTAACGGCGTCTACTCTCCCGCCCTGGATGCTGATATCTGCGTTCATCCTCCCGTTCCATTGCCACAAAGGGGGAGGCACAAGCAAGCCGAAAGCCAGTTAAAACAAGGCCTCCAGCTATTATCGGCCTTCAACCTCCCATATGAGATGTAATTAACGAGGTCTGATCTCCCGGTTCAGTGCACACGGTGCATCGATCGTCCGACAACCCAGAATCGCGGGAACACACAAGCTGTGGAGATGCTAAAGTGGCACCCCGCAACCCATAGAAGGTAATTCAAGGGGTCTGATCTCCCGCATTATCGAGGTCTGTTCTCCCAGCCCTATTGCGGATATGAAGCACGAAGACTACTTTCGGCTCCAGGGATTGCTGGCCAATTGGTGATGAGATGCGAAACGAAAATACTGAGGCACCGGAAACAGAAGAAAAAGTAGTATTTTGGGGCCCGCAAGGTTCGTTTTCCCCTACAGTTTTCCCACCGCCTCAGCGCGAAGCTGCAGCTCTTGCTCTGTTCCAATCCTTTCTCTGTAATTCGGAAGCTGAAGCGATCGGCCTCAGTAACGTCATTACCCTGTGGGAGCTGATACCGAAATACACTGCGGACAACCTGAACTATCTTGACGAAATCCCCAACGATTACCAAAAGGAATTTCAGATCTATGGCGGCAAATTCAAGCTTACGCTGTTCCCGGGCACCTATTACCCGAATAAAAAGTCGAATAAGCCCAAACGCCGATTTCCTGGGGTCCGAGAGCAGGTCGTAGAGCAAGCCCTGATCTATCTAGCCTGCCAGCAAGCACAGGCTGAAGAAGTGAACGGCGAAATTTCCTACTTCATCACGTTCTCTATTCGCGAAATGGCTATGGTCCTCAAGGCAATGGGCCGGACACATAGCCATGGCCAGATCCGGGAAGCACTTGAGGTATTGTCGTCATCTGTGATGACGATTAAAAAAGAGGGCACCTCTGAAACCTCTAACCGAAACCCCATTGTTCCGTCGTTTACACGCACTACTAGCCACGATGAAACGATATCAGGAAAGGACAACTGGAAGATTCAACTGCACCCGTTGGTAACCCACGCCATTAGGAATGTGGGCTACAGACAGTTCCAATACGATATGGGCGCGGATCTGGCACCCTTTGCGAGCTATCTTCAGCGCCAGATGCATTTCCTCGCGCCGAACATTTCTTCTGAACATCCCCTGACGATCAGGTTGACCGAGTTACGGAACCGCACCCCGGGCCTTGATCACAAAACAATACGCGCGAGCATCAACGCTCTCAAACGGGAACTGGGTAAAATGGAAGATGCTGGTTTTGTTAATCAGTTCGACATCGCACCTATCTTTCCAAAGCGTTCGGCACCTGGCCGGCCAGCGCCGGTGGATGCTGAGGTAACCATATATCCTGGTAGCGATCTTGTGCGCCACGTGAAAGCTGGCTCAAAACGCTTAACCGTCTCGGAACGGGCTCTGGGGCTGCTGCGCAGTCAAAGGGACTCCCGTCAGAAGACTCTCCCTTTATTCTGAATAATGAGAGGCTGTACAGCCTCCTCAGTCTCGTACTTTCAGGTTCGCGACCCCTGCAGCTCTTTCGTCGTCTATGGCGTTGTAGTAGACGTTCTGGGTGGTCGCCAATGCTTTATGCCGCAGATCCGCCTGCAGGTGCTTGGGATCGCGGAAAGGGGCATCGAAAGTGGCGCCGGTGTGGCGTAGCCAGTGCAGCGAGGCCTCTCTCAGATTCACCAGTTCGTCTTCTGTCCTCCCTTCATCCTGCATCTGCTTCACAGCCTTATCGAAAACCTCTTGGATCAGATTCCGAACCTGCCTGTCTGTAAGCCCCCCACGGCCCCACCGGGAAGTGATCAGCGGCGATTGCTCCCTTGCGCTGGGAAGGTCGCTTAAACCTCGTGAGCGGCGGTAGCGAGTAAGGTATTGCAGGTAGTCAGGCTTGACCGTTATCTCGGCCTCGACGTTGCCCTTGCCAATGACCTGGTACCACCAAAATTCTCCCTTTTTTACGAATGACCCCATCGTTGGGGTCCAATGTACATTTCCTACCAGATCCGAAACTCTCAGGTACATCGACTGCAGCGTTACCAGGATGAACAGTGATCTTTCGTATTTATCCGGATCTTCGTTAGCCATATTCTCAGCGACATCCACAACATAATCCCACTGCAGGCGCGTGAGGGACTTGCTGGAGTCCACCTTCATGTTGCGCTTGATGAACTTGCCTTTCTGTTTGATCGCCCGGCAGGGGTTGGCCTCCATACTGAGGCCTTCATGAATGAGAAAATCGTAAAATGATGAGCAAACCGCAAAGACCTGACGGACACTTCCCTGAGACATGGAATAGGGAAGACTTGAAGTCATCGAACCTTCCTCGCTTCCTAGCTTACGGGATGACTTGGAAACCTTGACCGTAAAGGGACGCCATTCTGGGTTCGCGGCCAGGGTACCGCCACTAACGACAAAGCGTTTCGATATCTTGTTTGCGACCCACGTTGGATGAGGGGCAGCAGAGAATGCCATGAATGATTCAATATCCGATCGCCTGAGCGTTAGGACTGATTTGCCGGCGAAGATCCACGACCAAAGCAGAAGCCTCTCTACATGAGTACGGTAGCCGTTGAAGGTGGTTTTGACGCTGTTGTAGGAATTGAGGAACGCCCGAACGTGCTTGTAATCCTCGCCCGCTGCAATGCCTGGTTCAAATGATTGGATGTAGCGGGCAATCTCTGGATGATCTGCAGCGTACTCAGCAACGGTCGATTCGATGAAGGTCTCATAAGTGTCGAAGAGCGGCTGTGGGGGGAGGGCGGCATTGGCTCTGGGCCGGGACATCATTCAATCTCCGATGGCAGTCTATGCAGTCAGCATAACCGCAAATCGGCAATGGATCAGGTGTAACAGCCCTCAAAAACGATGATCGAGAAGGGTAGGGAGGCACAGTCGCTGTTGGAGTTCTATTTCATCTTCTCGCGACGACACAAAGCCACTACAAAGCGTCACAACACAGTGTTGGTGAATTCTACGGTACCGGGCGCGGCTGTACATGGATTAGCGGGGGAGGGAGGGCGAGACCCTGTCTCAGAACATAGTGGTAGTGATGATTCCCTTTTGCTCGGGGATGGCGACATAGCCGATCAGGTTTTTACGGATGATCTCACCGACCTTTTCTTCCGTTACTGGCTTGCTGAGGAAGTCGGAAGCGCCATGCTCGAGCGCAAAGGTTACGGTTTCAGGAGAGGCCGCTGAGCTTGTGATGACCATCGGCACGATACTAATCTCGTTGGAGAGCTGACGTAGATCGTCGATGATATGAATCCCGTTGTGGTTTGAGCCAATGAACACGTCCATGAAGATCATGTCTGGCAGACATGTCTTGAGGGTTGCTGTCAGCTCGGCCGGGGTGCCGACGCACACCACCTCGGTGAAGAACTTGGAGAGTATGTTGGCGAGAACATAGGTATCAGTTTTCGAATCATCGACGATTAAAGCGATCATGTGGTGCAGCCTCAATGAAATTGATGTGCAGGTGTGTGTCCCAAATCGAGCATATCCTCTGACAATCCTGCTGCAACCGAATAGGGGCGAAGAAACTGGGCCCAACTAAGACGGTAAAAGAAAGCCCGCGTGAGCGGGCTACTATGGTTGGTAGTCTTGTTCCCAGATGTAGACACCTGGAAGTCTTCACTCATGAGTATGTCCATCTTTCGATGCGTAACGCATCACCATAAGCGTGGCGGTGCTGGAGAGCAGCGCTAGGTAAACAAGCAGCGCCGCAAAGCTCATCATGAGCGCATAGTTATAGAGGTATGGGAGTTCGATTGTAATAACTGAAGGAAAGAAACCCAGGGTTTTAGCCGCACCGACGCTAGCAAACGCAAAGCAGACGGACAGCCCCAACATCAACGTGGCAAGACGATTCTGAGCTTTTTGCAGGCGTTGCACCCCGGTTCCATCGCTCTCGCGTTTGTTGATGATGATTTGCATACACATGGCCATGACCGAACCAGTCATCGCCACGCATAGCGACACGGTGAACAATAGACCCGCCACCATCCCCGGGAGATCCCACACTCGGCGGCCAAGTTCGCCGAATACAACCAGCAGACACACTACAAGTGCGCAAGTGAGCACCTGTAAGCGCAGATTAATCCGGCCCTCATTAGTGTTCTTTGCGAGCACAACCGTAATCTCTGCCATGGATGCATGATTAGTACTGTTCATTTGTCGCTCCTGGCCAAAAATATTATCCCAGCCCATTACTTCTAAATTTCCTATTTTAGAAGTAATAGGAAAAACAAGGTGGCCTAGCCGATTCATTTCCATCACCACCAGGCCCCGCATGGCGCCGCTGATAAACCTACTCCAATACGCAGATCTGCATGATGTCGACCCGCAACTTTATCCCTCTACATTCTTGTAAGATTGTTCCAACAATCGCACCAGATTTAATGGTAGCGGAATCGTAGTGCATACTTGGGTACGTTCCGTTCAATACGTACTTCTTATTTGTAAAACTTGGGCTACCCCTGCAAGAACCTTTGCCCTGGGTAACCTGGTTATAATTCGCCTGATACTTACAGGACCAGGTAGGCTCAGATTTCTCACATTTCCGCCATCCAGCCCCCTCCTGGCAAACAACCTCTGCCCACTGCCCGTTTGATCCGCCTTCCGTATAGACCTCCTCCCAGGTTTGGCTTGATACCGGTGAAGCAATCAGTGAGCCACACAGCGCTAAAGCAGATACAAGAATTCTCATGTTGTAACCTTGGTCAGATCGGCTGGAATCAGACCCTACCCTTTCGGGTGCATGTGCCCGCCGCCGCAATGGTCGCCATGCCAGTCCGCTATGATTCGATCCTATGTCGTTATTTACGAGATGCAACCGAAAGGGGGGTTATAAAACCAGAACGACAATCAAAAAAGGGGGGCATCCATGACGCGAATCCTGCGGTTGCAGCTCAGTCTAAGATTCATGGGTCGCTTGAAAGCGTCGGTGCCCCGGCCCAGGAACGATCCGCTTCCTAAGCGCGGCCGTCACTCAATGTCACTTCCTGCACAGGCAGCATCAAACAGGCCGTTCTGTACCTGCGTTGTTGGCCTAATGCTTGTTGATGGCTTACGCCACCTAGCGAAAACCACTGATATTGAGGTATCAGGAAACCGGCTATCCATGTTCTCCGAGTACTCCACAGCGACATCCGATAGCATTGGCATCTTTCCTGGAGCACCCGATGGAAGAATCGCAGCAACCAAGCCGCCTTCTCGTACGAAATGTGCAGCGTGCTCGAAATGGTCCTGCCAGGCTCTCCCTGCGAACGGTGGGTTCATCAATACGGCATCCGCCTCACCCTCCAGATCCGTCGGAGATAGCATCAGGAAGTCACCCTGCTTTACCTCAAATCCCATCTTGTCGAGTGACATGCACCGAAGCCGGTCGACCTCGACGCAGCTCGTCTGAAGCGGCATGTGTTTGGCAATGCCTCCGGTGCCGGCTGATGTCTCGTAGCAAATATCCGAATCATGGACACCCGACCATGCAACGAACTCCATGGCCAAATCCTGGGGTGTCGAATAGTACTGATGGCTGATCTTCTCTGGGACCTCGCCAAAACGTACGATGTTCTTGATGACATCCATAGGTGCGTAATCAAATAAGTGGGCCCCCTCACAACGCACACCGCCAATCTGCACAAGCACGTTGTCAATCATCATTCTGACGGCATTTCCTATGCGCTCCTCCTTGATCATGCTGCTCGACTTGAGCTGCCATAGGCCGTTTGCGCCTTGTTGCTCATAGCATTCAGCCAGATAGCCACGTACCTGATGAGGTACAGCCAGATTGAGGAGTTCAGCAGAGCCAAATCCTTTGCGCCGGCGCGGCCGCTTCAAAGTAGCCTCGTCCGGCAATGCATTGGGATGGAGATATGCGAGCGCGATATTGAGGCGGTTTGATATCTCCGGATGGATTTCACAATGTAGGGTGCCCCTCTTGAACGCCTTGATCCTCAGTGCACCGTCGAGCAGTTCATGCCATTCGCCGTGTTGATCCCGCGCATGCCGAAGCTCACCATAGGCATTGAAAAATGGGTTTTCTGCGCCCGTCATGACGGTTGAGCAGACATTGACCAGGTCAATAAAGCTACGATCCTTGCTGGTTGTGGTCCCACTCTCATTGAACATCCAATCGATAATGAAGCGGTCATGGAAGGCTCCGCCCCAGTTCGTTTTATGCCATCCAGAAAGCGCCTTCCAGACCGCGTCCACTCGCATTGAAAGGAAGTTCGCACGATGTGACTCAATTAGCGATAGGCAGGAATAGACAGATGTGTGATCAAACTGAGGAATGACTATGTCCGCGTGGCGTGTACGCCAAGCTGTGAAGGATTCCTGCCATTTTGTCCATATCTCTGTTGGCAAAACTGTGGTCAAGCTACAGAGGTCAAAGAGCCGGAACCAGAAGTGCTCCTGCCTAGCGTTCATAGCCCTTTTCAGATCAAACATATCAATCAGGTCCATAACCCAAAGCTGACTGCGCGAGGACGACTGGTAGTAAGCCTGGGCGCCATACGCGAAGCTTGAAAGCGTCCCTTGGTTCTCAACTTGCATCAGGTAATCGTGCATTCGACGCATCTCAGCTTCCCCGTGCGCGTACTCTTGCAGTAGCTCGTCGACGGCCGGGGTTGTCATGGTCGGAAGGAATTCGCGGTAATCGGCTGGTATGGCAGCGACAGGTAGATTGAAATCGAACATGATCGTTTGGTCCCTTGTGAAGATGGGACCAGATTGAAGGCATTTGCTGCGTGTCAGATGCCCCCTGGTTGTGGTTTTAGCGCGATTTCCGCGTGCCGATCAAGCAGCAAAATCCATACTGTATTGAGCCCTATCCACACGGGTCGCTCGAACCTGACAAATCTTCCGCACCTGCTCCTTCCAGTGGGGATTCGACGTGGGGCGGCGGTCAGCGACATAGTCATATATCTGCTGGAGGGTCGCGACCCCGCCTGCAGCATCAATGGCATCCGATACCACCTCCTTCCAAGTGCGAAGGCCGTGACGAAGTGACTCCCCAACGTCCTTGGGAAGGGTTTTAACGAACGCCTGCTCGTGATAGAGGTTGAAACCGATGAGCTTGCGCTCAGCATCCTTCCTGAAAAGTGCAAAGATCAGAGGTTTCTCAAGGCCTGGGAACAAGTCCCTGGGCAGCAGCTCTGTGGCAATCCCCCACGCTTCGTTGTATCTCACTACCCTGCCAGACGTTTGGAAAAAGAACGCCGGGAGGATCATACCTATGCGTCCTTCCCTCGGCATTACCTGTTCTGCAATGGAAAGAAACTCGTCGAATAGCCTGGTCTTGAAGGGAGGGTTGCCAAGGAATACGGTTGGTTGCTCAGAAAACGATACATCCCGAAAATCCGCGGTCATGATATTTCGCCCGGTACGAGCCCTGGCCAGCTCTGCCTGATCTGGGTCTATCTCTATGCCCATGGCAGGGACGTGGGGAGGGATAGGCTCAAGAAAGCGTCCCGGCCCACACATGGGCTCAACAACATAATCATTTTCCGACAGGTCACTGAAATGCTGGCGTACCAGCGCGGCTGCTGCCCATGACGGGGTGAAGTACTGGTTCAGGGTCTTGATCTGTGACATGACGGTCTCCGCGTTTGAGAAGCTTTAGATTGCCTCCCGCTATCGCGTGTCATACCCCTCACCTAGCTGTAACCTAACGGCCAGCGCTTGAAAGCCGAAGCTGTACGGAAACCTGGGACTGCTTTTCAAGCTGAGCAACGTAGCGTTTCATATCTTTGATGGCTTTGTGTACGTTTTGTGCGCCCACCGACGCTTAAGGGCTGCCTGGATCATTCGTGGCTCATATGATTCATCTAGCTGGGATACATTGAGGTATCCGTGCTCTCAGAGCGCGTATCATGACTACCTAAGCCGTTTGATGCCTTCAAGGATGCTTAGCGAGAGATAACTTTTCTATGGTCCTGTGGGCCGGTCGCCATTTAACGGTATCCCTATGTATTGGGTGATCGCAATTCTAACCTGCTCGGATTCGCTGATATGAGCTTTCAGGCTAAAGCTTCATAGCGTCATTGCGAGCGTCATACTGGCGTGGATGTCGATCAATGCGGCCTGACACATGCACGAGCATCCACGGATCTTCACTTCGATGGCCAACATCTGCAGGCGTGCTCCTTTGAATTGTCGCCACTCTCCTGCCCTGCTTAAACACCACTAGCCCTTTCTCGTTACGTTTGAACTGGATATGTGCTGGCATGATGATTCCTGGAATGCTTGTGTACCGGTTTGTCCGGCACCACGGGTAATAGACAGCTTGCCATTCAGATCCCCGTGTCATTCACCCGTTTTTGCACCCCCATTCGGTTTTTGCAGGCTCCGTGAAGCGCTAGGATGTTTGCTCATTCTGAAGGCGGGCATGTATGACATTTCACCAGCGGGGTATCAGTCTCTTCCACTCCCTACTCCCCCTGGGGCAGCACCTATTCCTTTCTAAAAGCGAAGTGATGCGAATAGCGGTTATTGCAGCTGAGGATCGGCTTGTCTACCTAGTGGGGGATGGACTGGTCAAGATCATCATCAAAGCGCACGACGGCCGTATCATCACCGCGAGGATTGCGCGGCCGGGAGATGTTCTCACAGCGCCTATCCAGCCACCCGGTAATCAGCCGGATCAGGGTGACGTTATGCTCCAAGGCCTCACTGGCTCAACCCTTCTTGCTATATCGCAATCACAGTTCGACGGAGTTCTGCGCTCAAACCCGAGCTTCGCAGTTGGATACTTCGAGCAGCTTGCAAAGTGGCATCAGTTGTCGCAGATCATCTACAGCGAATGGTGCAATGGTCGCGGTGTTGGCCGCATCCGGAGCGCTCTGCATGTGTACGCGGCGGGAGCTGGTTGCGCCTTTGAGCAGTCACAAGTTGCGATCAAGCCTGGTCGCGCGGAGATATCTCAGTTAGCCGGGTTGTCCGTAGCCCATACCATCAGGTTAATACAGAAAATGGCCTCGGACGGTGAGATCCAGCTCGATGGCAAAATCATCCGTTTCCAATCTGGGCAGTTTGGACCAGCCAATCACTATCAGTGGGACTCGGCTCTGTTTTTCGAGAACGCCCGCCCCGCCTGATATACTTGAGCAGGACTATCTCAAGTCCCGTATGTAGTTCGACTCGGCTGCGATACGCGAAGATGCGCGCAGCAATTGGGGCTCACCTTTATCAGCCGGCCGGACGAACCAGTGGCAGTTTTCCTTGGCCCGTGTAATCCCGATATGCGCCAGCCGGAATAGCTCATTCTCCTGCAGCGTATCGAAAGGGGTTTGGCTGTTCACCGGCCCCGGTGCTGCGATAGTGAATAGCTGATTGCTGGTCCAGGACGCGAATCGTGCAGTGAAGTCTCCCACTATAAGAACCGTTTGGGCTTCTAGGCCTTTTGCTCGCTGACAGGCCCTGACACGCACGCGCCTGCGCTCAGGGTTGAGGCGCTTATCCTCATCGATCACTGGTTTGATCAACGGCTCAATCATCCTGAAGTCGTCTTGGTTAGCGGCGAGAATCAGGATGTCATCGCCGGCGCTGAAGTGTTCTCTCAGAGTTGCTACAAACAGCTTGCGCTCCAAGTAGCTGATCAGAATAGGTGCTCTGCTGCCGGTCTGCTTGCTCGGTCTGCTTGATGGGGCCATGGCGTTGACTGCCGGCAGACCGAGGACCATAGAATGAGCCGCGTCGATGATCCCTTGCTGTGATCTGAAGTTTTCACCCAGAATACGTCGTGTGGAATTTGCGCTGCAGCGAAACTCTGCCTCAAAATTCAGCAAGTATCGTGAAGTGGCGCCCTGGGTGCCGTGTGCTGTCTGGTAATCATCACCGGTTATAAACAGGCTGCCCAACTCTGCGCCCGGCTCTGGGGTCTGATGCCGGCGCCGCCGTGCTTCCTGCAGACAAGACTTGACCCACTCTCCTATGGGAACGGTCAGATCCTGCACCTCGTCGACTAGTACGTGCTCCATGCGCTTAATGGTCCTTGCTGGCAGGTGCGATATATTTGACTCGCCGTATGCGCCAAGCAAATTGAACATCCGATTTGAGGTCACCATCTTCGGTTCTGACGCGAGAAGGTACGCTTCAAACTCAACCCAGAAATGTGCCAGTGCCCGGTAGAAGTGAATCTCTGAATCGCCAGGCAGAAAATTGAGGCTGCTAATGGCTTGTGCTACAGGGACGCCAAGGGTTTCGATCAGGTTTCCCTGCTGATACAGCATTTCAACAACCGAGAATGGCCGCGACTGATTTTTGAGACTGATATCGAAAATGGGGGCCTTGGTGTTCAGCAAGGCCATGCTCTCTACCAGCTGTTGGGCGTCATCATAGGATTCAAGATAGACAATCGGTTTGGGCGCGTATGCCTGAAGGATGGTGCGTTTGACGGCACACTCCTTTGCAAGCGGTACACTGAGCCTGGGGTCTCGCTTGATGTTGCGATCGGCTGCTCGGTCGAACCCGAGCACCACGTAAGCATCGAGAGCTGGTGAGTAGCCGTTGGCATAGAAGGTGTGCCCTCGAACCTCTATAGCGGTGACCTCCGCTTTGATGCCCTTGAGCGGCCAGGCGCCAGCATCGGTCCACATCTTCTCCATAGTCTCGCTGATATCGAGGTCTGCCGCTGCTTGCTTCCATGCGATGGGTGCCGCCTTCATCACTACAGGATCGTCTACCGAGAGAGGTTTGAGTACGGCGCCGGCTTTGAATGCAGCCTTGATATCAGCTGCGAAGTTTTGGTTCCTAAGATAGGCGTTTGAATAGGCGTCGTTGAGCACCGACAGTTGCTTGCGGGTAAGGCGACTGTCGAACGGTCGGCCGTCCTCATCATTACTCAATGGCTCGGCCAGTAGCTCGAAGGGCAAAGCACTCTGCAGGTCTGGAAGAGACCGAAGCTGGCCAAGGGCTGCACCCTGGGGTGTCTTTACGACTTCAAGTATCTGGCATTCGCTGTATTCCCTACCCCATCGGCCGAGTAGGCCTCGCACGATCCTCGTGACATCCAGCCTACAGTCCCTTGTAAGGCAAAGAAGCGTGATGCGATCCAGTGACACTTTGAGATAGACGTGAAGCAGCACCAAGCGTAAGGCCATGACATGGGTTTTGCCGGTTCCAGCTATACCTGAGGTACAGGTTGCTCGATGCACAGAAAGGATAGCCCGCCATTGATCATCCGTAGGCTGCTCATCCTCAGATAGAACGTTCAGAGCATCTGCCCGGAATTGCTGCTTTAGCTCGCCGGAAATGTTCAGGTTTGAAGCTTCCAGCAGAGACAGGTCGACTGCTGGAGAGCCATGAACCTGTTGCCGTTTGTCTTCAATGACCAAGACTGAAGGTGCCGGGCTTGCGGCTGAGGCTGCATGGTGGCCTGTGCTAAAATGTGAGCCGGCTACAAACCCCCGCTTCCATGAGCTGTCATGAAGCCCCTTTAGCGCGTCCAGCCCTGAGTTCAGTAGGTCTATGCATACCCGCTGCAAGTAAGGCTTTTTCGTATCGTCGGCTTGCGGGCCGGGCGTGCTGTGGTCAGTAGCGTCCACTTTGACATGTCCAATGGCGATGGGTGTCAAAAGATCATGCCCAGATCAAAATGCCCCCGCCACCGAACCGGCATGCAGAAATGCCCTGGGCCCGGATATCCGTTTGTGCACCCCTCTTCGGTACAGCCGCCCAAAGAATTTTTGTATTGTTGGCGGCAACAGAATCTCTGCGAGATTGAAATCGTTACTTGAGGAAAATGAATGCCGAAGCTTCCAATTCAGAATGATCCATTGGAAACCCTATCCGTCTTCGTGGGGCACGCTACCCTCATCCACCTCAACGCACGCCAGACTATCAAACCACCCAGCTGCCATGGGGCGGCGCTTTATGTTGTCGAGAAAGGCACCTTGAGTTACGGCCAGCATTCAGCGCCCAAGGGCGTGACCCATTTTGGCCACCTGAATCGAGGTGATGTGTTTGGTGAATCAGGGCTCTTTTCAGCAACCCCGACCGCCTCGCAAGAGATCATAGTGACTGCCAAAACTGATTCCACTGTTCGCTATCTCAGCCACGAGAAAGCCATGAAACTATGCTCCAGGCACCCGGAGATGATCATGGAACTCTGCTACAAGATGGACAAAAGGCTTCAGGCCTTCACCGGGCGTATAGCCTCATTAACCTTCAACGATATAAGCCACAGGGTTCATCAGGAACTGATCGAGCTGGCGACACATACCGACGCGGCAACGCACCCTGAGGGCATGCTGGTGAAGATCTCCCGCAAAGAATTGTCCAGGTTGGTCAGCTGCTCCAGGGAGGTCGTGGGCAAGGTATTAGCGTCTCTGGCAGCCCTGGGGATTATTTCCGTAGCGGGACATTCCATTGTGGTCCGGGAGGCAAGATGATGAGTAAGAGGAATGGGAGAGTTTGGTTTATTAGATGCACAGGTCTGTCTGATAAGGGGCGGGTATGATAGTCAGCACATTGTCATTGGAAGATTTGAACTCTGAGCAGCATTTGACGGCATTGGCGACGGCGGTGCTCGGAGCCTTGGTCTATTTCTGGTTGAGCTATAATGATGACCTTTCCATGTTCAAGGTAGTCATGAGCGCATTCTGGGCTTCACTGGCCTACTACGCCTATGCGGTGGCATCCAACGTCCGAGTCGATGGGGTTCCATCCGTCCTGGTCACGCTTCTAGGCATCGGCGTGGCCGCATTGATTCTTATATTAACTGTGTGAGCCGTACTGGGTGCCGGCACCGCCTTCCGCGCCGTCACCTCGCCTTCCCTGTGTGCTTTAGGGGCAGTTTCCCGCCAGCCGATACCCACCAGCGATCGCTTCCTGCCCAGAATTGAATAACACGATATTGTGGGGGCTGATCGAGGCATAGCTCGGGCAGTCCGGGCGGTGGAAGATCGAGCTATTGCGATTGCCCCGGACAGCACCTTTGTACGCTGCTGAGGCGCTTGTCTCCACCCTATTTGGAGCGCTGGCGGCAACCTCTTTACTCTTTTTGCGCTGCCCATTCTTAGTGGTCTGGTCGGTCACGACAGGCAAGTTAGTCGCGCCAGCAGGCTGACCCAATGTTACGAATATCGGGGCGTGGTCGGAAACGTGGGCACGGCTCTTTTCATGGTCCCACCCCAGCAGCTTTGGAAAGTCAACGATGACAGAGCGCCTGATCGGAAGTGCCGTTTCTTTACTGACATACACGTTGTCATAGAGGTTGGCATAGCGGCCGTTGATACTTGAGAGCGTTGATGCGCCCTCGGTGATCAGGGGCAGCGCCGACTTGCGTAGGGTTGACCAGGCCTGGTGATGGGGATCGAGGTTGAAGTCACCCATTAGCATCCGGGGGGTGCCTGGATAGACCTCTCCCAACCAGTTCCAATATGCATCAAGTTCTATAATCTCCGGGAGACGATCGCCCACTCCCTTACCGTACAGAATATGGACCGTAGCGACTGCGATGACATCGCCTGTCTGTCTTGAGCGGAACCTCGCCGAGAATGGCTCGCGGATGAACTTGTTCCCACGGTCCAGATAGACCACAGCGCCATCTTCGTAGCTCACTGTGCGCTCGTTGTACACGAAGCTGTACATTTCCTTGTATGAGTTACCAATTAGGTGGGAGTTGATCGCGCTCCAGTCATCACCGGTGGCGTTCTCAAGCGCCAGCACCAGACGATCCACTGCGCCCTCGTTCATGACCTCCTGCACAGCAATCAGGTCAGCGTGCCTAGCTACATGCGCCAGCGCCTTGAAGCTGGTCTGGTTGCCGTGTCCTAGCCTTTTGATATTCCAGGTTCCAACAGTCAGGTCGGCCCCTATGGCGCCGCTGCAGAAGATGATTGCGAGAGCTGCAACAGTGGTCCTGAAAAAACGTCCCATTAAAGTCCTTACCTGATGTGGAGATTGAGCATGGCGCCCTGGGTCGCGCCGTGTGAGGTATCGCGGTCCAGATGGCGGTCAAACTCGTTCATGTTGTTAATCAGGGTCGAAATTGCGTGATCAAGGTTGGCCTTGATCGCCCCGCACGATTGCCCTGACTTGAAGTTGTACAGCCGCGATAGCACGGTCTTTGCTATGGCATGCCCATTTCGTGCATGCATCAGCTCGTGAGCGCGCAATGCGCCGATGAAACGCTCCCACTCCCGAGCTGTGCCCACACTCCGCACCTCCTCGGTGAGCTTAGGCAGCGTCACAATCGACTTGAGCTTGACGACCGGGTTGCGCACCTCGCACCCCTTCGATGTCTGCATCAGATCGTAGTTGGCTGCGATGGTGTTCGTGGTGAGGCCCCCATACGTTCCTCGTGCTGAGCGGATGGGGGAGTTGCGGAACATCGAATCATGGATCTCGGGTATGGTTTTGCCTTCAGCCGGGTAGTAAACGATGTCGAACTTGACAATCGGCTGGGGCGATCCAAACGCTGCACCTTGCCCGATCATTACGATCAGGCACACAAGCCAGGCGGCTGGTACTCTACGCACTCGCCGCTGCCTGCTCTTCCAGGCGCTTACGCTTTGCAACGAAGGCCACTATGTCCTTTAACTCCCGTTTAACCACTGAGCGCTTTCCGAGGCCCTTCTGCAGCATCTCCGTAGCAAGCCACTGAGCTACCTTGAGTGCTTCCTCGTGTCCCGTAGCCCATGCCTTCCTAAGCGCTTCGAGGGCTTCCACGTACGCGCCTTGTTGGATCTGTATTTCCGCCCAGCTGAATGCCGCCTCAGAGTCGCCCAGCGCCATCGCCTTCTTCAGCAATGCCAATCCCTGTGCTGTTTTCCCGCTTTGAAACGCCATTACCCCCAGATCGGTAACTGCCGGGGGATATCCGAACTCTGCGGCGGCGTTCATCAGGCCCTCCGCGTCGCCGGAGTTGCCGTTCCCCATCTCATGATGCGCCAACACATAGGAGCTCATCGGATGTTGAGCACCTATCTCCTGGTAGATTGCGATGGCATCACTGGTACCTTTCTCTGTTTTAAGTGACTCATAGCCCCGGGCCAATGCAATCCCGGCGTCAAGCGCTCCCAGCTGGTATGCCGACGTTAGCGTGTCAATAACCTCAGTTCTTCGCTTGGGCTCCTTGGGGAGGAATGTGTTGAAGCAAAGCTTTAGCCGCGAGGCCCAATACAGCAGGTTGAAATTGGACTTGGGCATTTCAGCTACCAGGTCAGACCAAGCATGCCCGCTGACATTGAGTATTCGGGGTTTTTCATGTTCGCTGAGTACATAACCATATCGGTCGTCGACCGCCATGTTGCCAAGAAGGGCGATGGGCAACACGCGATTGAAGGCAACGCCGTTAATCCGGGTGCCAAAGGTCCAACCCGATGTCTCGTACCCCTGTGATCGTAGAAGAGTGGTCGCCGCTACTACTGCCTGAATATGAGCCCTTGGGATCTTCTGCTTTGCCGGCTCAGCCTTGGCTAACAGCGCCCCCCATCCGCCCGTGATTCCCAAGCTCTGGCTGGATATACCAAACCGGTTAACTGCCATTGAGCCGCTGGAAAGAACCTGCCCCAGTGGTGCTAGGCTTATCCCCGATGTGTTCAATGCGTAGTTCTGGACGTGAAGGTCCAGCTCATTGAAGTGGCATGAATAGACCGGTATGCCCTGGGCATGAAGCATCGCTGCCAGATCAGCGTCACTGGCGTCATGCTCTGGGGTTTCAGCCACCGGATGAATCCACAGGGCGATCTCAATCTCCGGCCCTTCTCCGCGCAGCAGGTCTTGTGCCGCAACGATTGTTGATGGCTGAAGTCCGAGGGCTACACCCGTCTCGTACAAGTTTGATCGAGGGTCCTCGTCGCGCAACTGGAAGATCTCGAAGGACTTGGGTATGCCGAGGAACTGGTTGGCGTACCCCATCCAGATTGAGCGATCAAGGCGTGTAATGGGGTCGCCCCCTAGGATCAGTACCCGTTTGGGGGGGTGAGTGAGGTGCATCCCCTCTTTGAGGATGATGTTGGCCAGCAATGCAGCAGGTGCAATGAGGGATGCGACATCGCCCTCAGTAATTTTGTACGGCAGCTCGGCGCCGGCAGCTTCGGCCCCCGTGCGCAGGTGCTTCATCCAGGCAGAAGCAAGCTCACCTAAATGCTTCGACCGATTAAAGGCTTCCTTCAAGCTCACAGTGATTCTCCGGTTAATTGCGGTCAGTTTGACGAATGTGAAATCCTAGGCAACCCGATCAGGGCGAAAAACTTAGTCGACGATGACTAGACCATAACGACCGGAGTGGAGAATCTAACCCAAGGGTTCATAAATAGACGGGAGCCACGCATATTAACTCCCGCCTCGAAATTTCGGCGCTGTGAAAACCTACTCCCGGCGTTAAGGTATACACACGACCCACACTCCGACCTATCTGGCAGAAAGGTAAACCGATGGTGCACATAAGCCCCTCACACCATGCATTGGAGCTGATCGATCAACTCGACTCCGAGCTTAAGGATTTGGCAGCGGATATGCGCTCGCGGTCTGGCTCAATCCGAATTGATGCGTTATGGGAGATACCGCTTCGGTCCGCGCCGCTCGTCGACTCCAAAGCGCCCATTGAGATTTCCGCGCCTGAGCGCGAGGAGGCCGAATTGCTGGTCATCGAGATACTGACCAGTCTCTGGATGCGGATCGGTCAAAGCATGCGAGAAACTATCCGCGCTCCAGGTGCGATAGGCCTACTCCCTCAGTGGATCGACACTATTGCTCGTACCAACCTGCTTAGGTCCCAGATCTATGAGGTCATTAAGCCCTTGAGCCAGCAGCAGCGGGTGAACATTTGGCGCCGGCATAATGGTATCTCCGCGCTGCAGACCATGCGTATAACACCTATTCTCAGAGACCCGGTAGCTATTCGTTTCTATTGGGACGCCACACCATCAATCAAAAGGGTAAAAGCCTGGGATTTGGCCGGGAAGCTGGAACAGCAGTTGATCGATATCCACGGGCATGTACCTCGCACGGAGGAGCTACCGGAGGACTCTGTTGACAGAAAAACCGCGTTTTCGGTTGAGATGCTAAGGATTTTAGATTCTCATGAAGCCGTAGCCATCTACCGAGAGGGGAAGCCGCACGTCCGGGTGCGGGTGCATGACGGTGACGATTCGCCTTACATCGCGCAGGCGTCGGTGCCCTACGTGTATAACCATCAATGCCCCAGCGTGAGAATTACACCTCTCGTCTCCTATGAACCCCATGCATCTGAACGGCCTCGATCCAGCCGGGCACGGATTGAAGCGGAGCCCTACGTGGAGTCCCTATACATCCATCGCTATCTGCCGTGCTATCGAGCCTGGACTGCCAAGGATGAGCAACAGAATAAGCCAGAAAGGCACACGAGAAAGAAGGCATAGAACGTGGATGACATGACAACCGAAAAAACCGCAATGGCCAGTGATTCCTCCCGCAAAGTAGAAGAACTGCAATTGGTGAATTCGACAGACAAAAAGCTTCAGTGTGTTGCCTTTGGCAATGCTCTCACACTCGCCCTGGCCGGCGATGCATTGGCCATGTTTACAGTCGCCTATTGCCTGGAAAGGGGGAAAGGAGTGGAGCTAAATGCAGAGTCAGCAAGCTTCTGGCTCATTCGGAGCGCCATGGACGACTCATCCCCTCCAGTAGCACTCTATCGGCTCGCCACTAGACATCTTGAGGGCTCATTGGATCATTCGGATGCAGACTATGGATTGAAGCTGCTCGCCCGGGCGGCGAAGGCCGGACATGTAGCTGCCCGAAAGCGCCTCATGCTTGAGTGCGAGTCACCTACCTGGTGGCCCGCTGCTCGCAAGGCAGCTTTCGATGTTCTTTCGGATCTAGCCTGTGCCGTTGCGCCGAATCGTTATCACGTCGAGGCCTACTTGAGCTTCACCAGAACCTATCCAGCCAGCGCTATCTGGGACGCATAAACCATGTACAAAAAGCAGTTCAATCGACTCACTGAATTCTGGCCAGTAAACGCTTCTGCGGAACAGGCTGCCGCCATGATTGCTCGTGCCTACGGCTACGAGAAATATGACCCTGAAAGCAATAGCTTCGAAGGCCATATGGCGGGCTACCAGCAGATCAAAGATCCCGATGTCATCCTTGACCTCGACAACCATCACCAGATGATGGAGTTTGTGAGGATGACTCTCAACTTGGACCTGCCTGGCCCAAAAGATGTGCGCGGCGGGCATGATGCGCGGCTGATCATCGCCACCATGTGGGGGTTCAGCAATTTTGACGCTCTCATTGAATACGTCAAATCTGATCCCGTAGACCCAAACAGCACCGATGTGGCGATGCTTGAGAAGTTCAAATCGCGGTTTGGCTACCCGGCGCCGATACAGACGATCCTCGGGCGCAATTACGCGGCGCACACACTGATTTTGCATAACGACAGCTCAGTAACGACTAGATTCATCGATCAGGAGCTTTCCCTCAATCCTCTCGACGACACACGCGTTGCGATCGTTCGAACCGTCAAGGACGGTGATGCCTGGCTCAACAACCACGTCAACAACATGAAGGTATACCGAGGTGAGCTGAGTGAATCACACAGTTCTGCCCTAATGGCCGGGGCGGGTAAAGGTCACCGATTGTTCATGTCCATATTGCCGCCCAAGATCTATGGCCTTGCCTCGCTCGTGGCTGCCCACATCGACCTGTTGCAGCCCTTTTCCCCCTCCGGTCGCACTCTCATCATAGATGGCCCTGACATCAAGCTTGACCCTGGCGACTTTGACGTTGCCTTCAAGATGGCGGCGAACGAAGGTATCCATTTGGTAATTGTCAGGCCTACTCCCGAGTCCGAGTTGTGGAACCGGGTCGAGTCTCGGATGGTGTTTGGTCTGCCTATTGGGCTGGTACAGTCTGACCTCCAGATGGATGCCGTCCTAGTTGCTTCTGCTCCGTATGTGGGGCTGAAGAACGGCAAGATGCAACATGTCTTCCACTCGGAGGCCAGCGGAGTGCGTTATGCAGCTATGGAGTTCATCCCTGACACCCATCCCGCGCCCAATGTTCTGTCCGCTATTTTCAGTACCCAACGAGGATAAGCGTTGAAGCGATTCCTGCTCCTACTGCTCGCCACCCTAGCGGTGCCGGCGTTCGCCGTCGAGCACAAGCACATTACCCGCCCAGGGGAAGTTGTGTTGCGTGCAACGGTTGGGGTGGGTATGTTGGACGCCTGCGGTTATCGGGAAGCTCCACACATAATCGAGCATCTTCTACTCTCTGACACCCAGTTTGGTGCGACTGCTGCGGACATGATGGTCAGCCTGAATGAGCATGGCATAGCTCTGGAGGCAGTTACCCGCCAAGATTTCACTGAGTATGTAATCCACGGCCCTTCCATCAAGGCTGCGCTCATCGAAGAAGCCGCTATTGCTATACTGGCAAGGTCTCAACTCCCATCTGCGGGTTTTGAAACCGAGATAAAGGCGATCTTGCTTGAGCACAATGCCAGCTCGAACTATGTGAGCCGGGGGGCCTATTTTGAGCAGTACGCGGCTGTTCACCATGGCGCCCCAGCGCCCTGCCCCGACGATACAACGGAGCTAGTAAAGTATTCGCATGCGAATGTTCAGGACTACTACGACGCCTTCTACGTTCAGGACAATATTTCCCTGCTGAGTGTTGGCCCCTCCTCAGACCTCGACGTGGCGCGGGTTGCCGAACGTATTGTTCAGGCGCGCCCTGATCCGGGCCTGGTCCAACGCTACACCGGTGAACGTCTTCGCATCGACGCAATACAGACCGCCCAGTTTCCGGGAACACTCGAAGTCCTCTTTGCGGTGCCTGGGCGGGATACCCTTCCCCATTACTTCGCGCAGCAGCTTGCCGAGACCCTACGGCTTCAGCTCCAAGCGTATCTGCGAGAAGCCCCAGTGGCTTATCAGGCTAGATCGGTAGTGCACCAATCCCGGGGCGCTGGATGGGTGAGTCTTACGGCTGTAGTGGGCACAGACACTACCGAACTGGACTCCGAAGCAATCGAGCTGTTTATTATTAGGAAAATTGATGAGCACCAGTTCACAACACTGACAAAAGAGATTGCACTGATCAGTAATTTCGATTTAGCTGTATCGCCCGCGCTGCTTAAGCCTGCAGCGGAACTTACATACCAAACAGCTGTCAAAGAACTGGCAATGAAATCAATCGATGTTAGTTTGGCACCACATCGAGCCGGTCTGCCTAAAGCGGATCGTAATGTTTACCTTTTGGTAGGTGCGATTGGTCTGCTCATTCTGCTGCTCACGATGCGTCGTAGAAACCCAAAAGTGGCTCTTGGAGACATCCAAAACCGGGTCTGAGGTATTATTTTATTTTGCGTTACGGCTACGCACTGTGCCATTATGTTGGCAGAAGGTCTCAGTTAAGATCTACTGTTTTTTGGGGAATCGCATAGGCCTTATCTCCTAACACACCCCCCCCTCTAGCTTGTCTGTGGTGCACTGCGATTCCCCGGCTTACAGAGAAGCCCCACTTCGGTGGGGTTTTTTTTGTCCTAAAATGACAGATCTTCGGCGGAAAGGGGGGCGCGAAAGTAGTAGGATCGTATCTGACATCAATTTTTGGCCGTGAGCCTAGGGCGTGTGATTGGACCTTTTTACCAGCTTTACTCTTCGCCTTTGCTCCAGTCTTCGAGCCCGAACCCAGTCCTGCGGCGATTCATTAAGCGATGTCGCCGGTGGGGATAAACACCTGGCAACTGAGACCATGTTAGCGATTAACGATCTTGAGGCCCATCCAAACCTGGTGCAGCTCGTATCCACCTGGCAGATGGTCAGGGGTCTGGAAGGATGGGTACATCATCAATCGCGCGTGCAGGCAATCACTGGTGAGAGAAAAACGTCGAAATTTCTGTAATATCCTCGTTTTAGGGGCACCTCTTCGCACTATTAAGGTAATAATCTTGAAGAGCTGCCTATGTACCTGCCCGCAATCGACCAACAGATCTGGGATCTATCCGACTCCACAACGATGAAAGTCAGGTTTGTACCTGACAGTTTTTATATCGTTATTGACGGGCTTCGTCCCGATTCCGCCCTGCTCGCGGCCAGGATCATCAAAGACTCATTTGCCTCCTTCCCAGGGAGCCGCGTAAGGGGCCCGCTTGCTCTTCCAACGGAGCGCCGGCGCCACATCGTCATGCGTGAGATGGTTGCCGACGGGAACAAGAAGGGGCTGTATGTTTCCCAGCCCAAACGATATCGGCGCATCCTCCTCGTGATCAATCCGACCTCGGCAGGTATTCGAGGCCTGGTTTCTATCCCTCTTCCCAAATCGGTGAATGTACGGATCGAGCCATATCAAAATCAGTATGAACTTAAGGATGACCGCTAATGATTCGCTCATCTATGCTACCAATGCTCCTGGCAAAGATGCCGGCGCCAACATGGATTCTTAACGTACCTGGCCTAGAGGATTCCTGGCTTTCCTGTTTGAAGCTCGCGGAGCGATATGGTGAGTTATTGCAAGTTGAGAGGGGGAATGTCTTCAGACCAGTCCCTGACCAACTTCACATGATCCTCAAGGGATGCGTAGTGGCGGTGACCGAGCTAGCAGACGACATACCCGCTCCCTCGTTTGTATGTGCACTACGCAGGGGAGACATCCTTTCCCCCTCGATCATTCAAAGCATTCCGATCTCATTCATAGCCCGCACGACAACGTTGGTCATCAGCATACCCAGGGAAGCACTCGATAGCGATGATAAGGACTCACTACTCTGGGAACGCCTATGTCTTGCCCTGGACACCAGTCTTACCCGGCAATATGCAGACGCCGCCCAGTCCTCATTCCAATGCGACCAGGATCGCATCCTACGAGTTATCCAACAACTCGCCAGCCATCCCGACGCGCAAAAGACTCAGATCGGGATCGAAGTCGAAGCTAGTAAAGAGGAGCTACGGTTATGGGCCGGTGTTCATAAGCGCAGCGCCTCGCGGGCATTCAGGAACCTGGTCGACTCTGGTGTTGCGTCTTTCAGCGGGTACAAGAGAGTCCTGCTGCTCGGCCGGCCGCCAGCATGAGGCGCAAAACAGGGTTACGACCTATTGGCGTGGCGCGGCTAGCTATGTACGCAGAAGATCCTAGTGAGGCCATCACGCCCTCAAAAAAGTTGGATCGAAAGGCCCTTCGTCATGGCAACAAGGCACACGGTGCTATCGGAAAGAAACCTTCTCTTCTTCCTCTCGTTGTGATCGCAGTCGTACTGGTCTGGGCTGTCTACAAGGGCTACATCCCATGGTAGTTTTTGGCGGTACCGCCCTTCTCCTCATACTGATCGTCTATTGGCTCATCAGCCGGGGTGCCGACGGTGAGATTTTCAATAAATTCGGTGTTTCTTCGCTTTCCTTCACCCTCGTCAGCTCTGATCTTGGGCGTTCATCTAGCGGAAACCGCCTTACTGAGTTCGGAGTCACAGGGGAGGCAGATGCAGTTTTCAGGTCCAGGCACGGTAATCAGATAATCGTAGGAGAGTTCAAAAGCAGGATGTACAAGGGATACGTGCGTCCCTACGAGTTTTTCCAGACGATTCTATACATCGGCCTGGCTCGTGATCATTTCAGCGCCAGCAAAGCCTCAGGGGTTATCGCTTACGCCGACGGGAAGGTTGAGATAGCCTTCGATCAGGTAGTTTTTGATGCGCTGGTCGGTATGCGCGGGGAGATGCTTGGAGGCCTCAAAAACAAAAAGGCCCTGAACACGATTCCACTTCATAAGCGGATGGATGTGCTCAAGGCCAATCGAGGACTAAGGCTGAATCACCGCCCAGGATGATTCGCTCCTTCACCTGGTCCTACCCCGTAATTTCTACGAAGGCATCAACAGCAGGGAAATACAGGCCCAACTTTACAGGCAGGGTGATGCCGGCATCGATCACTGCTCGCTTGTATTCGATCATCTTTGCCCGGTACTTGCTGACCTGGCTCGCCAAGAATGCCTCAACAGACATACCTTCAGGGCAGGCGGCTGTTTTCCAATCCACGATCCAGTATGTTCCGTTCTCCTCGAACGCGCGGTCAATGACCCGGTGTACCCAACGGCCCTGGCGGTACCCACTAACCCGGATCTCCTGCCCGCCACCAGTGTGCTTTGCCAGCACCCATTGTCCTTTCGTGCTGGTCACCGTGGTGCAGAGCAAGTCGCTGATGACCCGCACAGCTTCCGGTATCTCACGGATTGGATAGCCCTCTCGCCGCAGCATCGAGGCGATAGCCTGTGACTTTGCCTTCACCCGCTCTACACTCCAGGTTTGGCCACCTTGCGCTGTCATCAGCTCAACCATGCGATGGAAGACAATGCCGCGAGTTTTCGACCGGTAGTCCTTACCCTCTGACTCCCGAAGCTCATCCTCCAGCTCGTTCTCCGTCGGGAGTGATTCGTTGCTCGCCACCGGCACAAAGATCTCGGACGGCAGGCTGACAGTGAATGTGCCTGGCAAACGGGCCTTGGAGGGTACGCCGCTGGTGGACTCAGCAATCACCTCCTCCCCCGGCTCAGCATTGTTGAAACTTTCGCCCACGGAATCCCATAGACATCCCAGTAGGGAGCCGGCAGGTGCCCTCAGATCAGCGCCGTTGCGAGGTGGGTTCATGCACCCCAGCAAATAGCTTTTGCGCTTCGCCCTGGTAGTCGCCACGTAGGCCACCCGCGCCAATTCCTCACGGACATCCGTTTTCACCATTTGCCCGACGTATTTGAAAAGGCGGCTTTCAGCGGATCGAGGGTCCTGGTCTCCCATGTTCGGCGCCAGCACGAAGGAGCCGTTGATCTGCCTCCAGTAAAACAGCGGGGTATCGTCAGTCACACTCCCCTTCTGCAAAGACGGCAGGATGACCACGTCAAATTCCAGACCCTTGCTCTTGTGGATGGTCATTACCTGAACATGCCCTGCCTTGGGGGTGGCGAACAGCTTGTCCAGAGAGTTGAAGAAAGACTGAGGGTCCGTCAGGTCACCTGAGCTGGTGTGGTTGCTCAGCAGTTTGAACACCGTACTGATATCGCCCAGCTCTGTTGCGTCTACTGAGGCAACGCCACCCAGTGACACCCAGACGGCTTTCGCAGCCCAGCCCAGCTCATCGCCCCGGCTCGTTTGTTCAACACCGTCCAGAGCTGCAACAAGTCGCGCAACTCGGACGCGGCCGTCATCGCTCAGCTTTGCATTTACTTCGTCCATGCGCAGCCCGTGGCTGATGACGCGGTGACCTTGAGCCACGGTTAAGCAGTCGGACCAGGATAGGCCGACAAACGCTGACCGGAGCAACGCCAGCCAGCTGGTGCGATCACCTTGGTGCCAGAGCGCGCGGATCAAAGCGATTACCTCTGAAACAGGCTGGGATTCAGATATGGGGTCGATATCGGTGCCGCTGGCACTGATACCGGCAGCTTTCAGCGCCGGCAGAATGTGTTTGAGGTGTGACCGTCCGCGAACGAGGATGGCGATGGACTGCTCTGGATCTTCAGTCATTTCCTGCTTGATGATCTCTGCAACCCTTTCACCCTCAGCCACAACGCCGGACGTGACGGGTTCGACAATCACAGCACCATCGAAATTGCGGAAGGGTACAGACGGCACAAAGGTGGATTCCATTCCGCTGAACACCTGTCCGTATGCCTGGTTGTTCCATTCGACGACCGCAGGGGCTGACCGGAAATTCACCACAAGGTGATGCACCTCAAGCTCCTGAGCACCAAAGCTCTTGTCGCGAACCATATCGGTGAACATGCCTACGGTTGCGCCCCGGAACAGATAGATTGACTGGCAGCCATCACCGCAGAAAAAGACTGAGCGGTTCTCCTCCTCTCCCCAATGCTCGATGAGCTTGCCCAGCAGGTGGAACTGCGCCGGTGATGTGTCCTGAAATTCGTCGACCAGCAGGTGACAGATACGGTCCTCATCGAGCAGCGCATCTCCCACATCCTCTCCCGTACCCAAAGATTGGATGGCACGTTGCGCTACCTCAGGAAAGTCCACTGAGGCTGTCGCATCGAACGCAAGCATGAGGTTGCCCATTAGATACCGAAGAATGATGGCCAGATGTGCAGCCATAGCCTCGGAGCTGGCTGGGTATTCGAGATCGGGCAGTACCAGCAGTGCATTCAGCGCTTCGGCAACGGTACCGTCGTCGCCCTTAAGCTGGCCCAGCAGATCATTCATGGCAATGGTGATGCGTTCCTTTGCTGGCATGCCATTGGTCGCGTTCACTCGCGCCCGCAGCTTGCCCTCGGCTGTCAGCATGTACAGGGCAAAGCAACGCAGGTACTCAAGGCCTGCATCAGATGTATCAATTACCGGCGAGCATGCCCACTCAAACCCTTCCCGTAGCGTGGATGCTTCCTGCAGCAGCTCAACGGCTTGGTATGCGGCGGATTGCGTCAGTACTTTTATGGCTTTCTCTGCAGTTGTTTGAGCAAGGTTGTTAACCGAATCGGCCATTACAGCCATATCGAGGTTGAGGACATCGCCGACCCACTGATCACGCTTGGCCAGCAGAGCCCCGAACATAGGGACCAGCACCTCAAAGCGGTTACGGGCAAAGCCTAGTACTGCTTCCAACGCTTCGCGCAGCTCGGGGTCGATGTGTTCGTCATTGACCGATCCCAAGGTTTCCAGGATGGCCTGGCGGTATACCAGAGAAGGATCGTCGAGTGTTTTGCCGCCACCCAGGCCAGACATGATCGGCGTCTTCGCGGCCAGTTGGGCGCAGAAGCTGTCGAAGGTCATGATGCGTAGCCGGGAGGGATTCAGCAGTAGGTTCCAGCCCATCTGGGCATCGCGCTCAAGCACAAGCTGGCTGAGCTGGAATAGTGGCAACTCGTGAGGCTCGGAAGGCACATCATTTTTAGCCGCCGCAGACAGGGCACCCAATACACGCTCCACGATTTCACCAGCAGCTTTGTTGGTGAAGGTAATGGCGAGGATTTCTTCAGGACGCTGCGCGACCGTCAGGCATGCGAGAAGGCGGTAGAGGAGCTGTGTGGTCTTACCCGACCCTGCAGGCGCCAGCAGTGCGATAGATCGGCGTGGATCGATGCTCAAGGCTCTTACGGCTCCGTCATGCGGATTGCCTAGAGCAATCGCCTCCATGATGGGGGTGAGGTGAGGCATTGTGTCGAGCTTTTGATATGCGGTCATGGGGTTCCCCTTAATCTGATAGGTTCAGATTAACGGCCCACAGGTGTGTCACCAGCTCATGTCAGAAACGAAACTGCCGGCATTCGCCGGCAGTCTCGTGCGGTTGAAGATGTAGTTAACGGGCCAAGGGCGCAACGTACTCATAACCCATAGGCATCGCTTTGTCCGCGTCGATCAGGGTGGCAACCCCGGCCATGAAACCCTCACTCATGCCCTGAAGAGCGTTATCCCAAGCTTCACACTGAGCACTCCATGCCTCGGGCGAACTCACGTCTCCATTTCGCGCCTTGCGCTCTACCAAGCCTGCCGCGAAATCACTGCGCACATGAGTGCTGATATTGGCAGCATGGACCTGGGCGAGTGAGATCCCATCGATCGGCATCGCGGTCTTGGCGCTGTTATCGAGCTGGGTGGCGTAAATTGGGAGCTGGGGCTCAACAAGTGAGTCGGCGTTCAACCCCGTGAGAGTTGTAGATTTTCCGCTCTTGTAATCGATGACGAGGTTTTTATGCTCATTGCTCTTGATCAAGACGCGGTCACGGCGGTCTATGGTGACCTTCAAAGGCACCTGGCCAAGAGTGATGTCGTGACGTTCTTCCGTTCCCACTACCTCAAATTCATATACGCGGGTTTTCTCATAGGCAAGCCAGTCCATGGTCAGGGCATGAAGCCGTTTCTTTTCCAAAACAATGAGACGGGCACCGTAGCGCCATACCAGTCGGTTCAGCAGCTGCTCGCTCGCCTGCTCAACCTTCTCGTTGACTTTTTGCGCCAACTGGTCTGAGTCCATGGCCTTCAGAGCTGCAGATGTCTTCACGTCGGTCCAGAACAACTCCAGCACCCTGTGAATGGTGATGCCCTGGATACGAGGATCAAGGCCGACAACCGGAGCCGGGAATGGGTATGCACCCAGCCTGTTACAGGCAAAGGACAGAAACGGGGAAAGTGCGTAATCCTTGAAGATCTTCACCCCACCCTTGATGGTCAGCAGCTCTTCGTCGCTTACCGGTGGCGCTTGCTCCTCGACAAAGGTGCTGCGGTCCAGCTGGTTGAGCTGCGCGGTAACAAAGAGACCTCTGTCCTGGGCGTCGGCTCCAGCCTGCGGCCACACTCCAAACAGTTCACTTGCCCCGATACCGCTACCCTTGTCGTCATGCAGTGGGCAGGAAACCGTAATGTTCTGGCTGATCCCCATCAACGCATGAACAACCTTCTGTGCTTTCTGCAGAGAGAGTTCGCTCGTCGACTCAGGGATACCGGCAGCAGCTTGAAGCTCAATCGGGAGGAATGGGTTCGGCTCGGCCGGCATAGGAAGCACATTGGAAGATGCTCCAAGCATCCAGACATAGTCAAAGTTCAGGCCTATGGCATCCGCGTAGCCCATGATCGATACAGGAGCGACGTGGCCGATGCGTGGTTGAAACTGACGCGTGTCAACAATCTCCCGAAGCCACATAAACGCCCGCTCGTACTTACAGCCCCCAAGCTGGGTATCCAACGTCCGGAACAGGGTCAGCGCCTCCTGCCAGGCGTTCAAGGTTTGAAAATTGGCACTGGACAGCTCACGGGTCTCCGGCCATCCCATAGTTTTCAGGCTTTCCTCAAAGAACTCTGCCCACTCGGAAGGGAACTTGGACGCGTCTGCCTCTGCGTGGGAGGTCAGCACGGCGGCGAGCCGATCCTCGAAGTCAGGCACCTGCTGGTTCTTGTTCTTCTGGATCGCGCGCAGGAAGTCCTTGCCGGTCATCGCGAGGCCAAGATTCTCACGCAACCAGATATCCATCAGTGCTCGGCTGTCGCTCTCTGTCTCAGATCCACCCACCCAGCGTGACCGCAGGACTCGGCTGAAGGTTTCGGTGTCGGCCTTTGCTTCGGTGATCGAAAGGATGTCCATGGCAGCACGGATCATCGGGCGGGCGCCAAGAGTCGCACCGCTGGACACATCCCACGGTTCGCGGCACTCAATACCATCCTTCGCCGGCAGCAGGGAGGCAGGGCTAACTGTCAGTGCCAATGCCTCAAGAAGCGGGCCTTGGTAATTGCGCATCTCAGGTACCAAGATTGCAATCGATGGCGCAGCGAGTGGGGTGTCGGTGTAGGGCAGCAACATTGAGTTAACCCATTGCGCCACCTGAGAGAATTCCTGTGACTGTGTTTCAGCCCTCACCAATGAAGGAGTGGCCAAGTCATCGGTGCCTGAAAAGTGAACAACCTCGGCTCCACGGTCAGCCAATGCATCAAAAAGCGACTTTTCAGCCGGGTTCATGTCGAGCATTCCGACAATCACGATTCGCTCAGGTACCGCGATGCTTCCCTCATCGAGCAACCGTAGAAGCCTGGCAGGCAGCTCAGCCCTGAAGACGCATCCATCAGCCTCACAGGCAGCGGTAATCTGCTCGCGCCACTTGGCGAAAACCTCATATTCGCGCTTGAACAGAAAGGATTCAGGATCTGCAGGTAGCTGATATTTGTGCGTGAGGCTGAAGGCTTTTCCAATCCGGCGCGCAGTACTGGTTGAAGAGATCAGCGTTGGAGGCAGCAGCCCGGATGTGTCGGCCACATTCTTGACGATGGCCAGCTCCTGCACGGGGAACAGCAGCTGTTCATCCGGCATCTGATCCAGCCATGTTCTTTCGATCCAGGCAGATACAGTGGAGATGATGCCCTTTGCAAACCAAGAGCGTTTTCCAGAGATGGATTGGAGCAACGAGGCTTGAATCTTGAGGTGCCTCGCCACCCGCTCTGTGGAAGCCAGCACGAGCGTCGAATCCGTAATTTCTTGAAGCTCTCTCATCAATGTCATGTCGCGCCCTCTGTGATTAGTAGTTCACCACAGGATAACGACTGGGGCCGGTGTCACCATCGGGCGGGGAGCTAGTCCGCCAAAGGGCGCGAAACAATGGTATTGCATGACCGGGGTCACAGTTTCGCCAACGAATCTTAGGATTCGGCTAAAAACAGGGCACCCCTTTGCACTATTAAAGAAAGATACAACCACTATGGTACTCCAATGATCAACAGCACTGCGTCGCTGGCACCAGCAGCCGAAGCCCACGAACAGTCCGGAAGCCCAGTTCTAGAACTGGCACTACAGCCCCTGATGGATGTAAAGGTGTCAGTACCCAAGGTTTTTGCCTATGAGGCACTGCTCCGCATCGGTACGCCGTGCGGCCTGGAGCTGGAGACTTTTATTTCCGCGTGCGAAAGAAATATGAGTATCGCCAACGTGGATATGTGGGTAGCTACTGAGGCCTGCAAGATACTGGCCCTTTTCCCCGATATGAAGATATCAATCAATGCCTCTCAGCTATCAATCAGCGCGCCAGAGTACATCTCTCACGTTGTGAACACGGCCGCCAAGAATAAGTGCGCTACCCGATTGCTTGTTGAAGTGACCGAGACCGCACACAGCGCTGATGGCGCAATTGCCCCGGGCCTAAAGAAACTTTATGAAGCCCGTATTGGAGTGATGATCGATGATGTTTTTGATAGCTTTGCCAAGCGGCATCTAATTGCCCTGCCATTTATCACTGGCTGTAAGATCTCACGGCGAACTATGGTCCGGCTGATGGCCGAGGAAGAAATGACCGGCAAGAACGGTCACATCTTCGGGGAGGTTAAAAGCCTGGTTGACCGCTGCAAAGGAACGGGAAAAGCAGTTGTAATGGAAGGGATCGAGACTGAAGGTGAGCTTGATATGGCCAAGAAGCTTGGGATTCGTCTATGCCAGGGTTATTACTTTGGGTATCCAAAACCAAGGCCTGGTAGCAGAGGGAGCGAATGGAATCTTGATATGAAACAGTGACCTCGACAACCCTGATGACGCCATCACTGAAAGACAGCGCCATCCGTCCCGCCTCTCCTATAGTTCGGTAACCCTTCCCCGCCGAGTGACGAAATCACTCACCTCGAGTCTCGAAACGATCTTCCTGTTGACCAGCTGCATAGCAGTTTCTGCCATATTTTTGCGCCCTTGCTTCTGCATCTCCTGTGAAAGCTGGGGGAGCTTATCGGGTCCCGCCTCAAGAATCTGACGGACAGCGTTGGTTACCTCAATAGACTCGTATATCGGGACAGGTCTCCTTTCGTCAGAGAACCGAAGAATATGCTGCCACCAGAGTCCGCGCATGGTTCGAGGAATCAACTTCTCGTACTTACTGTCTACTAGTGCTTGGAAGCGGCCAAACACATCCATGGCGCTGTCTGCATGGATTGTGGCAAAAACACTCAGGCCGGTTGAGGCAACAAGTAGAGCCGCGTTCGCGGTTTCCGGGTCACGAATCTCGGAGATCATGATTGTGCGTCGATGCTGACGTACACAGTCCCGAATGGCGCTTTCGGCCGACTCGGTATGTTCGCCAATCTCACGCTGGATAACCCCAGAACCTTCAAAAATGTATTCGATAGGATTCTCTACGGTACCGAGGTTGCCTCTCACCCGCCGATCCATTTTGGCAATCGTGGCGCACATCGTAGTGGACTTACCGGAGTTCATGATGCCGGAGAAGAGGGTTAAGCCAGATCCGCGGGTTAGCGGCTCAATGACATTCCAGTCCAGCTGCAGGTCCTCTCGGAAATCTGGAACG
This sequence comes from Halopseudomonas sp. SMJS2, assembly GCF_029866945.1. Classification (NCBI taxonomy): domain Bacteria; kingdom Pseudomonadati; phylum Pseudomonadota; class Gammaproteobacteria; order Pseudomonadales; family Pseudomonadaceae; genus Halopseudomonas; species Halopseudomonas sp. SMJS2. Next base: position 127,939 of record NZ_CP123446.1, read on the forward strand.
CGATCGGGAAGCCGGCGCATCGACAGGGTGAACCCATTGTAGGAATTGGCCAGGCAGCACCGGTACCGATGACCTATGAAAGGCACGGTGAAGTCAGACGAGAGCTTTTTATTCCCCCGGACATGGTCAGCGATCATTGTCTCGTAGAAGTCCTTCCATTGCCCGTATATCGGCCCCCGGATGGATCTATCATTGTTGTCACTGGCCTCAATGTGCTTTGACGAGAGCTCAATGTTAGTAGCAGACGCGTAGTGTGCCTCGCGATCTTCGTCACTCATTTCACTGCCTACCTTTATCGCGCTAATCACGGATGTCTCCTATCAATACAAGTCCCGCCGAGCTCCGGCCGTTAATGAAGTCTACCTGCAGACGTATAGCTTGCCGTCAGTACCGACGGCAAATGATCCCTTGCCAGCGGAGGAAAGGCAGTTGCTTCCAGCTGTAACCCGCGAGTTGATCCAGTTAGAAGAGCGCGTCCACCGTCCACCCTGACAGGACATCGACATGCCTGCAGTCGTAGTGGATATGTTGCCTCTACGTGTGCACGCCCCGCCTTCAGTCGCGGTTCCCTGTAGGCCCAGCTCGCGCGCGAGTATCTGGCCATCGATTGTGGAATTTCCGAAAATAGCTGCGCCGTTGTGAGCCTGTAACTGCCCACGGGTGACAATGTTTCCGGTAGTGGCCAAGCTAGCAGCACTCATATTCCCGGCCGTCAAATTGCCTGTGGCTAGAGACCCTGTGTTCAGAGCACCACTGTTAGTGATCGAGGCCGAGCTGACGTTGTTCACTTCACTGATGTTGTTGCCGCCCAGTAACAGAGCTGTACGCATACGGTTGTCATCGAGATTGCCGGTCGCTATGCGTGAAAGTTTGCCGGCGATCGCGCCTTCCGACCCGGGGACGCCCACGATACTGGTGATGGTGTTGGTTGCTGAGTTCGAAACAACCGTACCGGCCAGCCCGTTGGCCACAACGCCATCGAAATCCGGAATGATGGACTGCAATATTGAAAACGAGTTGGCATTGCAGGCAGTGACATAGGCGCTGTTGTATCGATTGGTCGAGTTCGTACCGCCAAGATAGGGCTCTGTGCCTCCTCGCAGCACAGCTAATGCTGTTTCGCACGTCGGATGTCCAGGCCAGTTACCTGTATCTGATCGGTAAGCCCGAGCAGCGTCTAACATCAGATCCGTTTCTTTGATGGTGACTGCGGCGCGCTTCTCATTGTACTGGTCCATGAAGTTCGGGACCGCAAGGGTAGCTAGAATCGAGAGCACGGCGAGTACGATAGCCAGCTCGAACAAAGTGAAACCAGATTGCCTGCTTCGCATTGAATTTCTACCTGGAAGATTCATTATAAAGTGACCTTTGTTGGTGTCTAACCCACTCTGTGGATACGTTCCCACGAGCCTTGCCAGTGACAATGATGCGAGTCATCCCGCCGACTTGAACTGTTTCCTGCCCGAATATGCCCGGCGCCAAAAAATCAAGATCGATAGCGACGTAGCAATTACGCTCGTCAAAACGCACGAGAAACGGCCTGCCGAAAGGATTCACGCTACGGATGTTGTGATCTCCGTCCAACATGGCCTCAAGTGCTGATACGGGGGACCAGTCCGGTAAGCTTGCATAGGTATGCGTCACTGAAAAGTCAGGGTTCCGAGCGCTTGAGACGGGGCTACGACGGGCAATATCGCATTGATAGGCGATGTTGTTCGCCTGCTCGATAGAGCCCTCCACCTTTGCCGTCTGCAGCTGATCGAAAGCTGTTGGCAGGATGAAGGCCGCCAATAAACTGATCACTGCAACAACGATGCTGATCTCAATAAGAGTGAAGCCCGACTGGCGGTTTTTGCTATTCACTGCAAGCCCTGGTTCAAGCTAATAAGCGGCATATAGAACCCAACGGCAAAAAGCAGAATCGACACCAGAATGAATGTCATGCCAGTCATAAGACACAGCCTGGATATACGTCCTGAATACAATAGGTAGTATTCCTTCAATGCGCCTGCGAGGTTGCTCAGCACCTTATCCCGCCCGCCTGGAGACTGCTCCTCAAAGCCCTGCAGATTCTGGTAGAGAATCGGAGGCCATTCCGTATTCTCGAATACACGCGATAGCGCGTTGCCCTCCTCCAGACGATCTAGTGCCTCAGCGTAAAGTAGGTGGGCCTTTCCTTTTGATCTCTGATGCAGGAACCGAAGGGACTGGGGGTTGGTATACCCGCTCGAGAGAAGTAGCTGGTAGCTCTCTACAAAATCCAGTCCACGCTTGATCTTTGCTCTCTCATTGAAAAATCGAAGTAGAGGCAGAGTTCTTGTCATGTCCCAGATTCGGGATCGGAACATATATATGGCAACCAGCACGGCACCAATCACCATGTAATAACCGGTGTATAGCCCGTATAGAGTCATGATGACATGGCTCAGATTGTTCAGCGTAAGGGGGATGCGCTGAACAGTTATGAAATCATGCAGGGTAGATCCTGCAAATAAGGGGATTCCGATTAAAAACAGAAAACCCAGAGTTATGTACATGACGCCTTGCATCATGGCTTTACCGAACTCCTTACGAGTTGCCTCCCGTTCCTTTATAGAGGTCGCGGCGCGTGTGAGGGATTCCGGCAGTCGCCCTGCCTTGTCACCGGCGTCGGCCAGAAGAATGGCTGTGTCATCGAAACGCAGCAGCTCCAGATAGTCCTTAGGAGCTGCACATGCATCGAGCTTCTGTGAAGAAACGCCCAGCTTCTTGTAGTCGATCGATTCTTCGATTGCCTTAGCAAAGGTTTTACCAGACTCCAGCTTCGATGAAATCGCAGACAGGTTGAGGGCCTGCTCCACTAGAGGCAATTTCTTCTCTAGCAGAGCAGCTTTGATGCCACCAAAATGATCTGGTACCACACTGTCAATTAGCTGTAATGGTAGGCCGCAATTTTGCATGGCCTGCTCTTTTGTCTCGGCTTCGGCGCTTATGCTTTCCAAGCCACCAGATTGGCCAAGGTATTTGATCAAAAAGTAAGCCATACGATGCGACCTTAGTTACAGCGGTAGGTGACGGTTACTGATGCGTTACCAGTAGCTGTGGCGCTCTGTACGTTGTTGCTCGCATTCAAAGCAGCAGCCAGATCGGTCGCTGTGGCAGCGTCCGTGCTATCGATGGTGTAAACGACCTGCACGATGTTGGTACCGACCACGGAAGGAGTCCACTGAGTGTTCCATACGGTCTGGGCCGGGAGGCCACGGGCCAGAAGGTTTGCCTTGGACATGTTGGTAGTGGTGCAGCTTTGCGTCCGCGCTACCTGGCGAGTGATTGCGGACGGGAAGTCCTTCTGCAGCTGAGTCAATGCTGTAGACAGCTTGGCATCTTCACGGTTTTGCAGAAGGCCAGGCAGGATGAACGCAGCCAGCATGGCAACAATCGCAATAGCGATTACTACTTCCAGAAGCGTGAAACCTTTTTGCTTAGCGTTATTGGGGTTCATTTTTTGCATGATGGCACCTTAGAGAGTTGCGACGTTTGTCAGTTGTAACGGATAAGTGTCTGGAGAGGCAGAAGCCCGGTCCAAACCTGGCGTCTTACTAGGGGAAGGCGACTTTAGAGCTCCGACGCTCGCCCCCCTGTTTACCTGCGTCGTGAGCGCTGAATAGATAGACCGCCCTTTGATCGGCGCCCTATCCTCGATGTATGGTTTTAGGCTTCCCTCCAGCTGATCAATGCCCACAAAGCCGTCAAGTACAAGACGCAGCCCATCGTCCCAAAGGTCTTTGAAAGTCCCCTCCGAGATCTGGCGGCGGCGCATGAGTGTTAGGTTTTCGCCAGCCAGGATTGCATTCTGGACATCTGGTGTGATCTCCAATATCTCGATAATGCCCCTGCGGCCCTTTAGGCCAACTGAGTTGTGCGAGTCATTTGCTTTGCACGCCGAGCACCCATTTGGGTTTGCACGGTACAGGACCGTAGCGCCTTTCTGATACGCGAATATTGGATGGTTCCCGTAGGTGTCCAGTTGTTTCGGATCTGTGCGAAGCTCATAGGCTATGCGGCAGCTATGGCATAGGCTCTTAATCAGACGCTGTGCTATAAATGCAGTCGTATTGGTAACAATGATTTCAGGATCAACACCCATTCGAGCAAGACGACCAAACGACTCATGCGCGTTGTTCGTGTGAAGTGTTGATAAAACAAGGTGGCCAGTCATGGCAGCAGTGAACCCGAGACCTGCAGTTTCTGAATCCCGCATCTCACCGACGAGAATCACGTCAGGATCTTGTCGCAGTAACGACCTAAGTCCATCTGCGAACGACACCCCGGGACCCACCTCTGTATGGGACATGCCTTCATGCTGGAGCTCAACCGGCTCCTCTAGCGTATGGTAGTTTTTGTTCGGCCATCTGCCTGAGATATCCAGCAGAAGCGCATTAAGAGTCGTTGTTTTTCCAGACCCTGTCGGACCCGTCAGAATGATCATCCCATTTGGCGCTGAACCGAGCCGCTGAAGTGTCTCAAGGTTTTCACGTGACATGCCAAGCCTGTGCAGGTTAGCAAGGCCACCGTTATTGCCGAGCAGGCGAAATACAAGCTTCAGTGGTTTATCGGATGCTCTACTAACAGGAATAGAGGAGACGCGCAGGTTGATCTTTTTACTAGGGGTAACCTGAAACTCAAACTTACCGTCCTGGGGCACAGAAGTCTGCAGACTGAGGTTGCACAGATTTTCGATTGTTATACGTGCAATAGCCTCGTGGAAATGGTTTTTGTAGAGTTTATGGGTAATCAAATCGCCATCGATCCGATACCGCACGGCAATTTGGTCACCCTGGGTAGGTTGGAGGTGAATATCGGACGCGTCGAGCTGAGCAGCAATGCGAATCATGTCCTCTACACGCTTAGCGGCCTGCTCTTTCAATGACTCAGCATCCAGTTCAGGTTCGTCGCCTTCCTCGTCGAAGGAACGTAGCCTTTCCATTTGCGAATTACTAATACAGCCAAGGCTGCCGACGCTTATTCCTTTTGTCCTTCCGTAGTGCATCGCGCGCGACTGAGCGCGTGTATCGTAGAAGTTGGTGAGATAAAGGGTACTACCGACTATGACCCAGTCGTTGTCATCCGGGCTCCGAGTGACGGGCAGCCCATCCTCTAGTCCCGTAAATGCAGGTTTTCTGTTTGCTTCGGCCACAGCAGCATTCACTGCTTCGTCGTCCTTACAGATCCGCAATACATCGGGTATCAAGTCCGCCAACGTTTCCGATGGCGGCTGGGTGGTCGCTTGCTGCTCAGTGATCTTACCAGCGCGGGCTAGCGCCTTAAGGATCATCGTTTGAGCGGTGCGTATCTGTACGGACATTTCGAAAAGCCTTATTCAGCCGATGCCGAAGATTGAGTCCAGTTGATTCTCATAACCCGAGAACCCTCTTTGCCTTTGAAGTGCGCCGAGTCGATACCGATTTTGGTTAGCTTTTGGTCGTTGAACTTGTCATTCACGCGAAGCTCAACTATTTCGCCCTCGCTAGTGCTGATGACAACGTAATCGGCATGCACCTCAGCAAGTCGAGTCATGCTCGCCTTGGGCGGCTTTGGCGGCGCTTCGACACGTCCTGCATTCCCGCCACTGCGTGGCGGCGGGGTAACGAAGCGATCGGTGGGTATCGTGGGCGGTGCTCCGAACCCGTCAGGAGCCATACCGAACCCCATATCCATAGGGAAAGGCATTTCTCCCGCGCCGCCTTGATTCCGGCGTATCTCCCCCCCCAACTTATCCATGCTGTCGACACCGATCGGGTTGCCATCCTCGTCAACCAGAAATTCGGCTTCCACCATTCGCTTCAGTGATTCAGCCATGTCTGCCTGGAGCTTTAGCTTCTGAGCTTTGTACTCCATCGCACTCAGGCTTTTGTTGCGCTCGAGGATAATGTCGCCTTCGTTCTGGGCAACCGCGTGTGTACCTATCGCCATAATCAAAGGGAAGGCAATTGAGGTGACTAGCTTTTTCATATTCAAATTCCCACGACAACAACGTTAAGTTTCATAGCCTCAGAGTCGACTGAGTAGTCATAGAGGAAGATCGGAATCTCTTTTTGCAGCTCCTGGGCGAGGGCGAGAACTACCCGGGGATCGCCGGAAAGAACCGCAGCCCAATTTTTCAGGGGACCCATATAGGTGTTGTCAAACCCGAAGCTCACTGGATCAGGAACAACCTCCATCTTCACGCCGGCCAGCTGCGCCTTGGCAGCCAAGAGCCGCCACTGAGATTCCAATAGTGGAAGTGGTGCGAGTACAGACAGATTGGCAATGTCGTACTCCAGGTCAGCTATGATCTGATCGAGCTGGTCGTAGTCCGCTGGGAGCTGCCTCCCTTCGTCCATCAACATGGTGAAATGAACCGAAAGCCCAACGACACCAGCAAGCGCCAACCACATCCAGCTAGTGAAATTCAGGCTCTTTAAGTACCGAGCCCCTTTGCGCGCGCGTTGATTCATCAGTTCACTCCTCCTTCACTGGCATCTGATGGAGTAACTTCAATGACATATCGGAAGTCGATCCCTAAAGTACTTGTGACATTGGGAGCGATAGTCGCCGGGTCATACGGTAGGTTCGGTGAGCTAACCCATGCATGGACCGATGAAAATCCCGATGAGATTGCAGCGGCCGAAGGTGTTTGCATGCCCGGATCACGCTCGATGAGCCTGAGAAGGGTCAACGCAGTCTGCCGGTTGTCCGGGTAGGCACGCAGTCGCTCGCTCTCAAGGGCGACTACCCTGTCCTCAAGAGCTGTACGGGTGGTCTTAGTGGCCGTGTAGGACGCCATCTGCATTTTGTAAACAGCATTCAGGCTATAGTTCAGGACTGTTGCACCAAGGGCTACTCCGACACAGATAATCCCGACCAGAAACCAACGCCGCTTCTCAATCTGCTTTTGCTTTTGGTTCAGCTCCATCCGAGTAAACGCAGGCTGAGATGGCAGCTTGAGTTCGTCGATCTCTATATCAATTCGACGAGCGTCATTGAGGTCGTAGTCCATTGCCTCGGGAATGTAGTTCTCGACGTACTCGGCCGAAGAAAGAATCGACCTTGGTGAGTCCAGATCCTCGGCTGGATTCAGTCGGATGTATGCGCCCCGGTCATTTCCCATCGGATACAGGACAATCTGACTGCCGAGCTTTACCTTGTCGTTATAAAAGAGAATCTGCCAAAGCCCGTATACCTCAAGATTGGGATAATCCGTACGAGCCTGGTTGAGTTCGTGCTCATCGATGTAGATGGCCGGCCGCCCATCGAGAGATGGCTGCTCGATGGTGGTGTACACCTCGGAATCACGGCTGGCAGTAAGAACCTCACTGCCAATCGCATCGCGGAGTACGATGACCTCCTTCCCGGCAATGTGTACCGGAGCGCCCAGAGGTATGTATCTCATCTCAATACACGCCTTCGATCAGGGTGGGAGTCACAACCAGGACAAGCTCACGACGCTCAAGGTTGTTGTTCAAGTTCTGAGTAATGGGGTTAAGGACGTTGCGAGTGAAGATGTTCTGCCAAGGCAGCTGCTCCATCGCCTTACTCATGCGCTCTGAGATCAGGCCACCGAGATGTACCGAGTTACCCGAGGTGGTAATCAGCTGAGTAGAAAACTCTTTGAGCGCAACGCGAGGGGTTTCAAAGGAAATCTCGCCTACCTGAACCACATCAGGGGCATTCAAATTAGAGATCACCGGCATGATGTCGACGAGCAGGCGGTCGTCTTCGAGAATCCGAACGGTAACGCTAAGAGTTACGCCGATCTTGAGACGGGCGAGCTTCGGAGTGACCGTTACGTTACCGTGCTCATCTTGCACCTGCTCAATATCGACGACGTAGGTTAGCTCCTCACCCGCATAGATCTGAGCCGGTACGCCGTTTCGCACGGTGATGTTCGGTTGATCCTTAAGCTCAACTGTTCCGAAGGTTTCCAGGAACTTAACCAGCAGATTTGCGGAGCCGCGACTGCCCTCGTAGGTGCCGGCAACATTCCAGAAGGAATCCGAGCCTTCATTGATCGCGCCCTTGTTGAAGAAATCAAGACCAAATGGGTTGCCATTAAGGGTGCCCGATACAAGCGCATCCCAGTTGATGCCCTTCTGCTTGTTATCGTTGAGTACAACGTCGTATGCCTCTACTTGGACGTTGACGATCTTGGTGCTTTCCTCGATAGCCTTACGCAGGTAGCGGTCAAGAATGCTCATGCGCGCAGGGGGGCCACCGGCAGTGACGATACCTACTGATCGGATGCCGGAAACGTATGGGACTGCATTCCTTGCCGTAGAATCCATAGATGCCAAGTCGAAGTTCAGCCCTTCGCCTGGCATACCTAATGGGCCGCCAGCTGGAGCGAACTCAGAAGCCTTGGCATCGTCTTCCTCATCCTCCTCCGGCGCCCCAATGATGGTGCGTGCGCCCTTGAGGATGTTGAGCCATTCATCCTCTGTCAGGGTATACCCAACCGAGGAGCTGGTTGTTTCGTTCGAGTTTTCGACGGCTGAGTCACCAGCTTTGGCACCTCCAGTCTGAGCTGAGGTAACTAAAGTAGTTACGCTGCGAGTTGCAGCGAACGCGGAAAGGTTCCACTCCCGGGTCTCAAAATCACTGACGTAAACGCGATTGCCGACCACTTCGATATTGAGGTCGCGAGTACCTTCGATATACTCAATGAAGTCGGATAGCAGCATGCCGCGAGCAGAAACATCGATAGGCGAGTTCAGATCGACCTGGCCACGCGGGATGATCGAATAACCCGGTAGCGTCTCCTGCAATACAAACCGAAGGCTCTTGTTTTGGGCTGTTAGATAGATTGGGCGCTGCATTGCCAAATCCTCCGATCGGATCTCACGAACAAACGTTGTGCCCCGAGCCGCCTGCATTTGGGCTTCTTGATCGGGAATAAGATCGCTGTGCTTGGTTTCCTCACTGAATTCGAAGTTACCGGCAGCACAACCAGCCAGGCCTGCGGCAACCATAAGGGATAGCGCGATACGAGTTATCATCATTGGAGCCGTGGCCTTAATTGTATTTGCGGTCTGTAATAAGGATCATTGGTGAGGGGTTGCCCTGCTCGTCAGTAAGATCCCAGAAATAGCTGAACCGGACCTTTGCATCCCGAACAGAGCTGGTAAGCCGTCGCAAAGCCAGGTCGCGTGGGTCAGTCGAAACGAACTGATACCGACGGCTCTCCAGCTCAGGCTTTTCGGAAAAATCTGTCTTTACTCGCCAGCCTACAGGCATTATTCCGGAGACGATCTCCTGCAGCGTGGCCGCGTTGTATTCGGCCTTCACCGGCTCGCTCATAACTACGACAGGGTCGACACGCTCCAGAGCTACGCGAGTGCGGGCAGCTGTCTCGATGGCTACTGCGCTGTCCTCTGCCATCATCAAAATCTGCTCGCTCTCGATCTGAACCTGGGCAATGTCGATAAGCTGTTCGGTCTTCATGCGCTCAGCGTCCTGACGAGCGATTTCATTCAGTTGCAGCGCTTGAGCAACACGCTGCTCCTGTGCACGAATCGCTGCACGCTGCTGCTCAATATCGGCACGTTGCTGCTCGATTGATTCCTGCTGCTGGATCAAAGCGTGCAGGCGGTTCTCTGCAGCCTGGGTTGCTGAAGCGTGGGCATTCTGCAGCTTCAGTTCTGCTTCCTTGCGAGAGATAGCGAGTGCCTTCCGGTTCTCCTCAAGTTCAGCCAGGGTTGCCTTGTAACGACGTTCAGTCTCTGTCTCTTCCACGACGAACACGGCGTCATCCATCGACAGATCGATCACAGCAACAGGCACAGGCTTCGTCTGTCTGTAGTCAACCGGCTGGTGCATGTCCTGAGCCAGACCTGCTTCATAAGCGCGGTCAAACGGCGAGACTGCGGACGGACCGGATAGATACGCGTCGGAGTAGTCGGCAAATGCCGCCTGCGATATTGCCAATACTGCAATGCTGATTAGTGTTCGTTTCACGGCACCCGCCCTCAAATGAGATTGCTTTATCTAATAGTGCGCAGAGGTGCCCCTTTTTCTGTGCTTTTCGGTGGAATAGTTAAAAAAAAATTTGCACTCTAGGTGGGTCCCCACTTAGGCAGGCATATATGAGCAGTTCAATCAGTCCCGTTAAGCCATCCTCAGGCATATTTGCCCTTGTCACTCTCATGGCATTGGCCACCCTCGGGTACGCCTACTATTTGATAGCGACCGAACAGCACCTGGACTATCAAGCCGCTGCGCTGGTCCCGGTTCGTTACATGGTTCAGCCCGATTCAATGATGCTTATGATCGCAGGGGGCGGATTCAGTGGAACGCTAGCAGCAGTATTGGTGAAGACTTTCAACGCCATGTTTCTCGGCTCGATTGTTTTCATGTTTATTTATGCCATCGGACTTTCGCGGCTGGACCGGAAGAAAGCAGATGAAGGTGAGAAGAGGAAAAGTCCTGCAGGAACCGCAGGGGAGTACAGCTGTGAAATACCAGGGTCGGAAATGATCATTTCCATTCCAGACTCGAAGGACTACAAAACCGGCCTGGTGGTGAAAGGCTTACACGATACTGCGCCTTATCGTGAGGTCTTCTTTCGTTGTAACCGCGCGGATATTCCATTGAATCGACCAGCAGCTACCCAGCTTGAGCAACTGTATGTTGCTCTTTACTCAATGCTTGCTGCCCATCCGGATGTCCCTGCAAGTGTTGGAGCTCATCATGCTGACACCTCTTTGTTCGAGCATTCGCGCTTGATCTCGAACGCGGTCGTAAAGTACATGCGGGACCGAGGATGGGACGAGCCTGTGGCGAAGGTTGCTGGCCTGGCTCACGACATGGATAAACTACTGGCTTACTCCAGGAAAGGGAAAGGCTGGGTGAAGAATCGCAGCTGCACTCACCATAACACCTACAGCGCATTCATCGTTTCTAATCAACCCGAGTTCCTGAATATCGGAGACGATAAAGAAATCACCGGATACCACAAGCTTGGAGATGACGACAGGACTACGTTGGTTCTGGCCCTGCGTTATTACCACCATCCTGAAATGCTGCCCAACGATGCGAGCCTAAGGGTCGAGCGCCTTGTACAGGCACTGCGTCACGTAGACGGCCAGGTGATTGCCTCTGAGAAAAGGTCAGGTATTGAACAAGCAAAAGAAGCTGAGGGCACCTATTCCCTTTTGCACACAGCTCTCCTTGAAACGATACGTGAGCTCAACATTAACGCATACCTCGGTACCGGCCGCGCCGGTGGGTGGACGAAGGATGCGGTCGAGTTTGTAATTGTGCCGATGTCCACCATATTAGAGTTCATCCCTCCGCACCTTCCGACACAGCTCTCGCGCCAGCTTCAGGTCACCGTAGAGACTAAGAGCTACCATCACCCCGCAATCCCAATGCTTCTTGAAAGCCTGGAACAGATGGGCCTGCTGATGCATCAGTACAAGGAAATGACTTCAGAGAAGGGACTGTTTGACGTGCGTATCGGAGTTCAAACCTTTACGGCCTGCGTCCTCTTGAACAAAGAACCGCTGGCAGAAATGCTGCCTACTATCGTAACCAAATGGGGCATGACTCAGTACGGCATCAAGATCCGCAAGCCAACAGTGGATAGCCATAAGGATGATCTGGACTGAAGATAGTTGGCGATTGTATTTGCCGGCCCTGTGATGGGCCGGCGTTCATTCGTATGCGAGAGCCTGCCTAGTCCCGCAGTATTTCAATAGTCGCCTGAGTCCGCAAAACCCGATCTGCTCGATCCACGTGACCCAGTTCATTCCAGCAACGATATGCGTCCTGATAGCGTGCCTGGCGCTCTGAAAGTCTGCACAGCGTAACATCGCGCTCGTAACGTGGCAGATAGTCCGCCGCGAAATTTGTGAGGGTTACGTCCCTTCCCGTTTCCCAAAGCAATGAGGTCACTGTATCGATTGCCTGTGTACGTGTTTCCCCTGTAAGCGCCAAACGTCGAAGCTTCAAGCTGCCTTTAGCGGACCGATACACATAATCACTGAGTAGCAACTCCGCCTGGTTGTAACGACCAATCTTCACCGCTCGGCTAGCGGCATCCACCTTTGCTGCCTTCTCAGCTGCTGTTGAAGGAGGCGCCATTGGCGCTATTGAGCATCCAAGCAGAGCCCAAGAGAAAAACGCCATTAACAGAATGGTTTTCATCGGTCAGTCCCGGAAATGTCGAACGAGTGAATAATTGCTGCCGGCGCTGAATAAAATGTTGTCCTTCGGCACAAGCTGCTTGAGATAGCTCGGCTTGATGCCAAACATTCGAGAAACATCACCGGCCGCAGCCTCTGGGGTTGCGAGAACAAAGTAAGTGGCAAAGTTCTTGAGCAGATCCTGAGTTACCTGGTCGGGTGACTGGACGCCGGCCCAGATACCCACGCCGTAACCTCGGCCCTCCGTTCCGATTCTGTTGAACGGGGAAAGCGGACTCTGGCTAATCTCCTTTACGTGCTTGCCTTCGTCAGCTACCAGAACGTGAGTTGGCGAGGTTGGGTTGAATGAGTCATTACGGCGAGTTTCCATGATCCCCATGGCCAGCACGCGGTTTGCGATGATCCGCATGATCACTTGTTGATGCTGAGGACTGATATCTGTCAGGTCATAACGGTTGATTTTGCTGGACATTGTTCTTGATGGGTTGCCGGTGAACAACCGGCTATCAACCATGCCCTGGATCACACTCCGCAGGCCGTAAAGGGATTCCTTACTCCAGTACTCCCAGACATCACCGTTGCCGACTCCCGTTTTCGAGACGGCTTCCAAATTAATCTGCTTTTTGATGATTGCTGTTATGGAATCGATCAGGCCGCTCGCCAACTCGTTCACCTTATCAGCGATGACTACCTCCTCCTCCTCGATGGCCCTCATGTTCGCAACTTCCTTGCTGGCCTTGCGCTTGGTCTTGCCGATGTCATTCATGATGTCAGCAACAGACTCTGAAGGAAGGCCACTGGTGACCGCGTTGAAAATGAGGTCGATCTGTTCCAAAAGGTCGTTCAGTGTCGGGTTCGGTCTGCCCCAAGACTCCATGTCGTCATGCAGGATGCCTTTGTTCGTATAAACGATCTTTAGGATCTCGGTCAGGTAAGTGAGCTGCTTGACTCCTACGTTTGGGCTGAAGGTTTTGACCAGCACCTTCATAGATTCGATGGTCATCAACACCCCGCCTCCCTCCGGCGTCCTGGGCACCTGTAGAGGATTGATGCTTGCTCCATCGAAGTAGTTGAAACGTATATCGTTAAAGTCATCAGGGCTGACGTAATTTGCCAGGCCGGCCCGCTCAAAATTCGTGTAACCAAAGTCACCCTTGATGTCGATTACATGGAAGGTTGTCTGCCGGGCAAAGACGCGAGCCAGCATGTGCTGAATAGTGTGTGTCTTTCCCACACCCGAAGCGCCCATGAACATGATGTTGAAGTTGTTTACCTGCGGGTACGCCCACTGTACAGGCCCCCCCCTTGAGTCGACGCCGATCTCGATCGGGTCGGCATGAGTGAAGCTGAAAGTCATTTGAGATCCATAGTTATCGTTGCAAATGCTGGTGGTGAAACTTGATAGCCCGCACCCCTTCCAGGAATCCGATATCGGCTTTCACTTTGTCAGGCCATTTTTCTTTGGTAACTCGGACATAGGGGAATGTGCATTGCTTACAAAGCAAATCCTCAGTTCTGAGTTTCGATGCGGTGGCCACGGAGTTTGGGAATACGGCAAAAGCATCTTCGTCGCCACATTCACACTCGACGCATACCCCACCCTTTAGAATCTTTGAGGCTCTGTCATCGAACAGACCTTTCACCTTCGAGCATGGGTTTGCCTCAGGTGAAAGCTGGGCAGCGATATCCTCCCAGTCCTCACTGTGCTTTTTACCGGGGTCTAGATCGGAATCTTTGCAGTTCAGCTCGTGAATGATATGAGCCAACTCGTGCGGCACCACTTCGTTGAAGGTGCTAATGAAGTCTTGGTGCAAATAGAGGCCGTTGATCTTCACTACGGCAATACCATGCAGATCACCGCTGATGCGCATGAGATCAAGACTGGAGGAGCTGTGGTCCGACATCGAGTAGTCGAACCGAAGGTCTACCCAAACACGGTCGTCGGGAAATTGAACAGATTTGAGCAGCCTGCTGACCTCTTTCGCGATTTGAATCTCGCGAGGATACTCAGCGTTGTGCTGTTCAATATGGTCAAACGTAAGGTTGTTAGGCGAGTCTTTGCTTTTCATACCCTAATAGTACGAAGCAGAGCCCCAAAAACAGCGCTTTTCGACAGTCTCAACCTAAATTGTGAGTGAATAAAGCTTCCAGCTTCTCCCAGCCGCTGAAATCGCCCCTGTTTCCGGCCTTGATCAACTGATCCATAACCTCTGTCGAAGCTGTTTGCTGGATGTACTCGATAACCTGGAGGTTCCTTCGCTCCCACTTGTTCATTCCCACCGCGTAGATAGCCTTCTGTGCTTTTGCATGCTCTTGGGATGCTACGCCGTGTTGATCCATCTCAGTTTGAGAAGTGCCCTGCCCTGTAGCTGGAAAATCATTCGCATGCGAAAGACTATGGTCCGGGTTAGCCTGGCCTGCTATCTGGGGCACAGGACAGGTAATCAATAGGTGGTTGGCTACGAGCTCTGAAGAGAATGACGGGTACAGTAACTGAGCAAATCCAACGCAGAACATGCTCATGGTGAACGTGTCCCCGGCGTTGAGCCCCACATCTATGTGAGCGTAGGTCCCGTCATCAGCTTTCGTGGTGGCCTTCAGTGTGTGGGTGAAATGGGAGTCGGAAGCGAAACCTACAATAGACATCGGTACCTTACCTCTGCGGGTTACGTCGTATCGAAACGAGGACTGAAAACCCCTCAGCCAGGAATATAGATACCGCGCAGCCTCAATGCCCAGTGTGACCGAGATCTTCCCTGGGTCTTGCATCAAAGGGTAGCTTCCACCCACCTTTGAGCTGAAGCTTAGGCGTAGGCCGGAAAAGACAGCTGTAGCCGCGCCACTATCAGAGATAGTGTTGCGTACTGCGATTGCTATACCAAGAGCGTTATTGCTGAAGATCTGATGGCTCGCAAGGTGCTTCCAGGCGTGCGGATTATTGGGGTTCGCACGGTTGAATACCCATTGTCCATTCTCGCTCCTTCCTTGAAGGTAGGTTCTGTGGGCAGCTGAGAAGTCGATCAGCACATCTCACTCCTTAGAATGTGGCAGCAATATCCCTCGGCTTAGTGAGCCATTTCTGACATCCAGGGCTGAAGGACAACCGAAAAAAATCTGGTGCTGTGGCGGTATGAGTAGCTTAACGTCGTTGGAAAATCATACCAGCGATATATCGCTAGTCCTCAGGCGCGAGTAAGCCCTCCGCGTTTGCCGTAGCATGCAGAGTCATATTTGAAGTGTGAGGTAGGGTAGTTCCTTAAAGTCGGCGTGAAGCACCGGGGGGATTGCTCCCCCCTATCGGTGTGACCAGGACCACACTCGCAAATCAACGCACACCAGAAGTAACTGGATGCTCGCCCTGAAACAGGCTTTCGGATTCTGCGCTGCTTTTGAAATCTTGATAGAAGCCTTCGCTTGCGAAAAGGATCAGGCATTCGCCCTCACCCGGCGCCACATCCATCGTTGGGCACGAAGCATAGTAACCGACTCCCTCAAATGTCACCTGAAGTCGTCTATTCCAGGCGTCCACGGTGTCGCGCAAGATATGCTGCGGCGTGTCTGCTGGGAATCGGAGCTTCGGGGCATCGTAGCGAGCGATAATGCCGTGTGAACCGTTGAAAAAATGGCTTTCGAAAGACAATCCCCAATCTGAGGAACTGACTTCTAAATTTCGATGTATTGTTGCCATGCCGACTCCTAAACATTGAGCTAGTAATGGTGGGCGCCACCCCTAAGCCGGCTTTGAAGCTGGTTTAGGGGTGACGCCCACCGCTCAATGAGCAGGGGCGTCGGTCTAGCTGGCTGTGACTAAATCAGAACATCCGACCAATAAAATTACCGATGCCTGCGAACAGCGAGGTCCACAGCGGCAGCATCAAGCCACCGATAAAGATGTACCAACCGAGAGCGCGAGCGCTTCGGCTCCCCTTATCGGAGTCGAGGTACATAAGGAAGTACTCACGATCTGAAACGCCGGCCGGGCCGACAAGCAGATCAACCTCCTCTTGCTTGGTAATTCCCAAGGCAACTTTAGCGTCGTAATCCATTGCCACACCATCACCAGGAATGCGATAAGAACCTGCACCAGAGGCGTATAGAACGACAAACTTCCCATTGGCTGGGTTCTTAATTTTGACCAGCTCACCGCGCGAAACGAGCCCGTTAGGGTTGTTCTCGGAGCGCATACGATTATTGCCAAGTCGACAAGTTGAATTGCCAGCATCCTCTTTCGGGAGGCTGAAAACCCTGTGTAGCTCGATGCAGTTGGCAGGATCTCGCATGGCGAAATGAGTCTGCAGCGGTCGTGGATCGAACTTCTTTAACACCTTCCACATGAAGGTAAACGACGCGACGAGAATCGAATCGAATGTGTTGACTACTATTGCTTTCATGACTTCTCCTTGTTAAGGGGGGGAACCGGTCTCCTCCCCTCAGCTCGCACACAGCCTTATGGCGTGGCATATTTTTACGAACTCCCCGGCAGGAGCTTTAATCAACGTCCAGATCAGACGGTCCTGCAATCTGTTCTTTCTGTGATCGACGTTCAGCACGCACTTCCCGCATCCGATCTCGTTTAGCAATGTTTCGGATTGTCTCGCCCTTCCTGGAGTTATCGATGAAGTCCTGTTGGAGCATCACCTCAAGGAAGGCCTGCAGACAGGCGAAGGGATCTTCGTTGTCAGCCATCATTCGCAAGCGAGTGCTGAGCACCGCGATTGAATTAACCACCAGCCAACTACACGGGTCGTTGAAAACGCCCTCGATCTGGTTACGTGCAGATGTCAGCACCAAGGTGCGATTCAGATCTTGCACCAGGGAGCCTTTCACCCCCAAACAACGGTCCCCTTTGAACGGGTTACCTTTGAGCTTGTACTTAAAACCAAGCGCATTGGTTTCCCACTCCCCGTTCCGAATGACAGGCGACATACCCAGAGCCTTTTCAAGCCGCTCGATAGTGCTGTTATCGCTATAGGTCGCGGTTGTTGATGATGCTTCCAGCGCATCCTCTTTGTCCTCTGCCTCAGTGATTCCAGGCAGAAACTCAGCGCACGACCACAACGCCCTCCGGTTAATCACCAACTTGGTTGATGACCTACGGACTGTCGTGGGTTTTCTAACAGGAGAAACGGTTTTGGTGAACTCTTCACCGAAGATATCTTGTTGTTGCACAGCCATAGTGAACTCCTTTCGGGCGCACTACTCCCTTGCGGGCGATAGTGGCCCGCATGGGTGGGTGGTTTAGTGGATTAGAGGAACATCAGATTTGCTTTGGTTGCAGTTTTCACTACAGGCGGCTCTGCTGTAGGAGCTGTAGGGGCAACCGGAGTTACCTCTTCAGCGCTCTCGATATCTACTGCAGCCGAAGCATCAGTAGTGGCATCGTCCTCGTCGTCCACGGAACCCAGCGCAAGCGCTGGCTGTGCCGCAACGGTTTGAGGTGCCGGGGTGGTTTGAGCAGGTACAACAGTCTGTGCTGCAGGCGGGGCCACTTGCGTAGCCTGGCTCACAGCAACAAACGGGAGTTTCTTCTCAAGACGATCGACCACAGTGATCTGATCACTCATGGCCGTCAGACACTGAACCAGGTTATTGTAGATGGCCGAAGCCAACACAACGTCCCGACCAGCATTTGAAGCAGGTACAGCCTCTACCGCTTGATCCACTGCTTCAGCCAACGGCCGAACCATTTTGTGAATAAACGCCAGAGAGTGCAGTTTCCCGCTTATCGTTGCTACCCGGGCAGCAGTACGGCCATTGAGGCTGTACTGTGTCCTTCCAGCATTGCGTTTCAGGATCACCTTCAACAGCTCGCTTGCTTCTTTGCAAACGTACTGAATCAGGGCACCCATAACGCCCTCACGAAGCGCAACAATGCTGTCGCGCTGCGCCTCGTACAGGTCCGGATCGAAATCCGCTTCATCCAGCGACACGGGTGTCAGCGTGAACGAAAAGCTCATCCGGCTACGAACCTGTTCCCAGGATGGTTGACGCTTCAACAGCAACTCGGCCAAAGCCTGAATCTTTGTTGACAAAGTGCCGTCTTCCAGCGCCTGAGATGATATTTCCATGATGTGATCACGGCACATTGCTTCATAAGTCAAAGCATCGGCTTCCAGGCACTCATCCCACTCCTGCTGGAATGCTTTGAGGGCACGGTACTTCTCAGCAGCGGCTGTTTTTGATGCAACGATTCCCATCGGGATCTGGACAGCGCCGTCCTTCAGCATCTCCGCGTAAGCCTTCTCACGGATGTGCATGTACTTTCTGAGGAAGTCAGCAGGGAATATCTTTTCCTCAACCAGCTTTTTGCTGGCCTTGGGCAGATCATCAAAACTGATACCGATTTCAGCAAGATCCACCTGGCGATCGGCACTCATCGCGCTTACTGCCAGGTTAATAACTACTACTGAAGACTCTTGTGCAACGTTGGTTACTGCATTGACTGAAGTTGTCATTTTCACTACCTCGCTCCTGCCGCGCGCAGGGCTAATTGTATTAACACTCGGGCGCGGGCCGAGTGTTTTGAACCGCTATGGGCTCGAGAAAACACTCGGCTGTGAGCCGGGTGTTTTATCCAGCTCACAAGGTGAGGTGGGCCTCTAAGAGGCCCGTGCAGCAAAGGTTTCTTCAATCATCTGGGTAGACCATTGAAGGTATTTGAATCGGTCATCCAAAGTGATGTAAGGCCAGTTTCCACCGGTTGCATCAAAGTGAAATCCCGCAGCGTCGATCCATCCCCAAAAGCAGGAGTAGCGTTCAGTACCGAACGCATGATGGCTGGATCGCAAAATGCGAAACAAGCCTTGCAGATCGCCACCATCCGCGCACACCAAAGCCTCCTGAAAGGTTTCGGTATCGATAACACGGAGGTGGGATTGCTCAACTATCTGTTTCCCGTAGGCAAGAAGACTTCTCTTGCCTGCAGCGATGCTTTCGCGAAACAGTTGATTGGCTTGAGCGGATTGCTCGACTTGATTGAGTTTGTTCATGGGTAGCTCCTGGGAAAAAATGGAGCTATCCCCCATGAGGGGGTAGCCCCTCATGGGTTTGAATTAATCACCCCAGCAGTTCACCTACCTTGTCCAGAAGGACCGGGCAGAGATCACCTGCTGTTATAGCGTGTGCAAAGGGAATTGCGTTATTGGTCAGCCAGTCACTGCGAACGTCATCACCGATCAGCAAGTAAACAACCTCGATCCCACCGCGAACGGCAAGCTGGGTCATCTCCGCAGCTTTCACTTCACAGCTTGGGTCGCCATCAGTCAGCACAAAAAGAATCTTGCGCTGACTTTCGTGGGCCTCCAGGCGTGATGCTGCCTGAAAAACCGCTTCACCGATGGGTGTGTGATAGCCGCCTGTTACGGAAGCCAACCCACCGATACGATCCAGAGCTGTTCTGTGGCTGTCCCCGAAGGTACGGACCACGGTGTTCAACTCGCCAGTTGTTGGCGCAAAACCAATAATCTCTCGCGGGGTTTCAAGCTGCTCCAGAACCTTCTCCAGCAACAGTAGCGAATGTTGGATAGATTCTGCACATGTGATCGAACACCCGTTCGGAACCATTGTGGACCCCGAAAGGTCTGCACAGATAGATACGGCTGCCGTAGGTAGTTCAATCTCGTCCTGCTGCTCGAAGACCCTGGAGTCGTCAAGACCAAGACGATACAAGTGGCTTTGGCCGAGGCGCCCACGTCGAGTCGTGTAGGTCTCAGCTTCTTCCCGATTGAGCAGAAGCGAGCGAAGCCGACCAGCCAGTACATCGGCTTTCCGGTCAATTGCCTTCAAAAGCTCATTCGCATTGTTACGGTCAACAGGGCAAACGGGCATTCCGTCCACGAACTGCTGTACCGCACCCGCGCCGGCCACTGGATTACTGCCCTCTTCAACAGCACCATCCACTTCCATGCTTCGCACGACATCAGTAGACGAATATTCGCCTGACTTACCGCTCTGCACTTCCTTGGATAGATCGTCCATCGCTTTGGCTTTGTCGAAGATTTCCTGGTCACCCAGTTCCGCCTCCAACATTTCCTGAACAATGTCCGCCAGGCTCTTTCCAGCTTGGTCGTCGCCCTCAGCGGGATCAGACTTACCATCAGTACCTTGGCCATCTTCGGGCTCGCCAGCGTCCACGTCACCTAAACCGTTTCCGGCACCGGCTGGATCTCCACTGGCATCATCATCGTCGCTTCCTGTGCTACTCCCTTTACCGCTTCCTGAGCCATTTGGCTCGGTATTGTCATCGGGCGTCTCCGAGTCGTCTTGGTCACCGGATTGGTCCGGATTGCTTGAGTCGTCTGATTCATCCTTTCTGTCTTCATTGGGGTCGTTCGGGTCTTGATCTTCCTCTTCCTCCTCCTCGCGCTGACTCTGCTCTTTCAGCATCGCTATGATACGAAGGGCGAGCTTGCCAGCGTCCTCAGTAGAGCGGACGTTGACGAACTCACTGTCGAGGATTTGGTTAAGGTTGGCCTTGACCGCTTCAGCATGTTCACCGAACTGCTTATCAAAGTTGCCTTCAATAAGCGTCAGCGGGGCTCTGTACTCGGGCCATTTACGGCTGAACAAGTAGACCAGGCAGTAGCAACAAACAGCCTCGGCTGCATTGGCGCTACCATCACGGAATTGCTTACGCTCTGCCATGATCCTTGCTGACTCACGGAAATACCGCTCCGCAGGTTTGGTAAAACGGGCCTGCCGGCGCTCCATGAACACATCATCCAATGCGTTCAGAAGACACTGCGCAAAGCTGCCGTGTTTCTTAGCAAATTCCTGAAACCAGGTAATGTTGCTGTGCTGAATGTGACCGATCTCATGAAATGCATTGGACTTGAACATGATCAAGTCATCCTTGGTCAGTTGCGCAGGCAGTGCCGGCAGCCAAACAGTCTTACCGTCTGTTGCCGGCCCCACGTTGCGACCAATTACGAACTTGAGCTTGCTGTCCCTCGCGAGAACGCGAAGAAACGTTGCCCAGCCTTCCTGGATCTGTTTTGCACTATGTCTAGTCATTGGTAGTTCCTCTCACACGCCGCATCGTGGAATAGTTTTTCAAAACCAGTTGCGGGCTGGTCGGTTCCGAACATTGGGACGGAACAACCAGCGGAGGCCGGTTGTTCCCGGCCCGTGGAGGGAGGTATTTAGTTTTTAGCCACCAGCTCTGCGTAGACCGCATGCTTACGTGACTTCATTCGTGCTGCTTCGACCTTCGCATTCAGACCGCGCGAACGGTTCATTTTGCTCAGGTAATACGAACTGGCTACCTCGTGATACGCAACGCGCAAGCCGGTCACACGGGCGTACACGATCTCGATCCAGAAATAGTCCAGGGCTTGGTCAACACGCTTGATTAGGTTCTGCATGGTTTTATCTCTCTCACGCCGCATCGTGGAATAGGGGATTACATCCGGGTGCGGGACCGGAAGGTTGAGGGCTATGACCTCGAACAAACCTCCGGCGTGAGCCGGAAACTTGTTCCAACTCACAGTGAGTAGATGCCCCCGTGAGGGGGCGTCCATTACAGAAACAGTGGCCTTTTGGACACTGGGGTTTGATGTAAGGGGGCATGGGGGCATTTGACCAGCCCCCCGTTCATCAGTAGTTCATGCAGGCCTGGTTCTTGGTACCAAGCCAACTCGCTGACATCCCTTTTTGCAAAGGGCGTCATGGGAAAGAACGACCAATCTCGATCGCCCTTAAACGACACCTCTGCGCCAGCCTTTATCAGGCCGTGCAGAAATGCGCGTATGTAGATGTCTACGACACCCTCCCCGGTTACGACGAGCATCCGCCCTCTCCCGCCAGGGAGAAGAGTTTCGTTATCGACATAGCCGCGAGCCAGACAAAGCTCTTTCAACTTCGATGGGTAGTCTCTAAAGGCCTGCTCAGACAGCAGCCGACATTTGAAGGACTCCCCATAGGCTGGATGGGTTGGTTCGAGTTCAAACCAGCCATCACCCTGCTTGAAAGACAC
The DNA here is from genome assembly GCF_029866945.1 of Halopseudomonas sp. SMJS2. NCBI lineage: Bacteria > Pseudomonadati > Pseudomonadota > Gammaproteobacteria > Pseudomonadales > Pseudomonadaceae > Halopseudomonas > Halopseudomonas sp. SMJS2. The sequence continues at coordinate 150,073 of NZ_CP123446.1, forward strand.
GCCTGGTGTTTTCAGTACATCAAAGGTTTCATCCATTTGAGCGATTCCCGCGTTGAACTGCACCGGGGTGCATTTCTTCACGACAAAGCTTACGGAATGAGATTCGACGGTCAGCCTCCCCTCCCCCACCGTAGAGGCGGGAAAGGCATAAGAGGCCAGCGCAGTATCTACCGCGCCGTAACCCTCACGACGCAGCGCCTGTACACGCATGCACAGGGCTGCATAGGCTTCTTCATCAGAGCCAAAGGTACCGAGCTCCTTATGGATAACCCGTTCCCCTTTTCTCTTTAAGACGACCATCTCCTTTGTAAATTGCTGCACATATACAATCGCGTTGCGTCCGTCAGGTGAAGTCAAATAGAACATAACCCCCTCCTTAAGCCGCAGCTGAATTAGATGCACCAATGAACGCGTCCAACATGTCACCTGCGCTCGTCGAGTACTCCTCGGTAAGCTCAAGCTCGGTGCCAAACACAGTTTCAAAGAGGGTTTCAGCCAGTATCTGGTCTCCCGCCTCAAGATTGGTGTAGATGGCATCAACAAATGCTTCGTTGATGTCACCGTATAGTGCAGTTTTCTTGGCCCAACGCTTCAGCTCGCGAAAGCTGAGGTTATCGAACGCCTCACCCTGCTCGAAAGCAGCGCGGAAGCGAAAGCCAAGTTCGATCATGCTTTTGATTGTGTCCTCGCCCAACTGACTGTCCGAAGCCTTTCCAAGCGCCAGTACTTCCCGATCTGGAGCCATGAAAGTCACCTTGAAGCTGGTGAATCGCGATCTGACAGCGCTGTTCTGAGTGTTAACCCCACCAAAGCGGCCATCTTTCTGCGACTTACCACCCGTGTTGTCGGTTGCGAACAGCCGAAACGCCGGATGGCGGACAATGGACATCGTGCCGTCCATATCCAAGATCGACTTGGGGTCGATCGAGGGGTCAATGCCGTGGTGCTTCAGCGTGATCAAATTGTCACCCTGGAGGATGTCATTGATGCTTACCAAAACCCCTGGGCGGAGGGTACACAGTTCGTCGATAAGGACAGGAATACCGTTGCGTACCGCATACGACAACATGCCGTCTACGTTCTTCACAGATCCATCCTCAATTGTCTTGCATCCCAACAGGTAGGACTCGTCGACCCCCGGCCCAGCGTTGATAGTTAGCAAAGGCCGATTAAGCCTCGCCATCAACTGCTGAACAAAGGACGATTTGCCTGTGCCCTTGTCGCCTACCAACATGATGCTCTCACGAGCGGCCATTGATAAAAGCGCACGCCGTACCAGGCTCGGATTAAATACATAGTCCGGGTCCAGTGTAGGCGTCAGGGGATGTGCTTCGGCGGGGATCTGTGTCGCATCTTCAAAGCCCTTTAGGGGCTCGTCGAATCCGAACAGTTCATGAATGAACACCTGCTTAAACTCAGTGGTAGCCACGTAGTCTGCAACAAGTTGATCCTGGCGTTGAGCAATTGAAAGTACGTTTGTCATGGGTATTTCCTCGCATCTGCCGCGCGCAGAGCAAACAGGGTTTGAACCTAGTCGCGGAGCTAGGTTTTTAGTGAGATCTCGATGACCTCGAACAAAAAACCCAGCCTGAGCTGGGTTTCTTGTTCCAGCTCACAAAGGAGGGAGCCCCCGAAGGGGCGGGTTTAGGTTTTGATCATGGAGAAGAGCCGAAGCCCCTCCCCTCGATTGCCGTCCGGCTTATGTAGTGCAATCCGCTCTCGCGGGTCGAACTACCAGCCCTTTCTTTCCAACGAATTGGCTATGAACCAAATTACGGTACACACCAATATCGTTGTTATCGCCATCTCGAAAGTCATCATTTCTGATTTCTCTTCAATGTTGGTAAAGGGTTGAGTTGCAACAACATTAACCGGGTTACCGGCGTCGTCGTTTTCGCTTTTTCCGCTTACCACCCGGGGTTGGTCGCTTCCGATACTTCAGCTCGACGCCCCTTCGTGGCTTGGGTTTCACCTTCTGATCCTGAGCCTTAGCCCAATTGATCAGAACGAGTGCCAGAACGGCAAGAATGACGGCAATTATTGCCTGTGTGTCGGTCATCTTTGCAAGCTGTGGCAGGCTGGTGCCCAACACGACATACAAAATGCCTTCCATTGTGTTTTTCAGAAACTTCATTTATCACCTCATAGGTTGGTTATTGAAACGACACCTACGAGGCTTGCGCCAAGCAGGTATCTAGTACCGGCTTGACGCCATGTATTGCTTTACCCATTCGGGCCTTTAATCTTGAGCACTCCCGGTTGGTACTCTGAACCGAAGTCCAGTGCGCCTTGAGTGCGCTTGAGTTCCCTTAACCATGCGCGCTGATTCAGCTTTGCTCGCATGATGTGACGAACGCGCTCCCGTTCCCAGGGCTGCGAGTTCTGCACCCACACTCCCAGGTAATGAGAATCGAATTCCTCTCTAAGCTCCCGGCTCATGAGCCTGTGAATGAGAATCTGACGATTGCTCAACCACACGATCTGAATGGCCTCATCCCTATCCCGCGAATGGACATACTCAGAATTCTCAGCCACATACCGCATACGACCGAAGAAATCCAAACCCATGTAGGACATGGCTTTCTCCAGCTCAGCTGCTTCGGCAATCATTGCTGACACCAATACAGCCCCTGCATTACGAATAGCTCGCTCTGCAACATCCTTGTGGTGCCGGTGCTCTTCCGCGCGCCGAGCATGAGCCATCATTACTTGCGATTCGCGAAGCATGACATTTCTCCTGGGCGCACTGCCCCATAGGGGCGGTTGCCCCTGTTGGGTTATCGGGATTAAACGAGTTCTGCCAGCGTTAGGCCGGCTGATGGACCAGTAAGCACTAAATCCTCAAGGGTGCCTTCTAAGCACACCCCATTGAAGTCACAGCGCCCTGTGTTGGAGTCACAAGGACTATTCCACGCCATGTGGGGAGCGCGGTGGTATTCCGCGTTCCGTATACGACGCGCAACAACCTTCGCAAAATCTACAGCTTCGAGCACATCACTCTCAGTTCTATCAACCCAGTGGATTGGCAGCCAGGTGGCCGACTGAAGCGATTTGGAGCCTTCGGTTCTGATGTTGGGTTTTAACCCTGCAGCAAAACCGCATAGCTTTGGTGGCTTGATACCCAGCTTTTCACAGGCAAGCGTTACCGCGAGCCAGTAATAAGTGAGCTGAAACCCTGCACGAGCGAATAGAGCTCCTTCAGGCATTGCTGCTGTCTTCCAGTCGATAATTACAGTGTCACCAACGTCGGCAAGCTGCTGCCCGTCTTCCCCGAACACCGGCCTTGTAAGCACGCCCACAAAATCGATCACGAGGTTCATCACTACCTGATCACCGAGGTTCATCTTGAATGCACCTTCGATCAACACAGGCTTCACGCCAAGGTTGTCGTAGTACGCAGGAAACTGGCTACATAACCTGCCGCCAATCGCCTCCATCACCTCGAAGGTCTTGGTTTTGCTCATAGAAACGAGCTTGCCATTCCGTTCCTTGGTTAGTTTCTCGATGAATCGTTCAGCAATCTCATCCTTAGAAAGAAAGCCCTTGAGATACCCCTCGACAGCCCAATGCAGACAAACGCCAAACAATAGGTTTATGGGGGTAGCCAGCGGTTTTACACGCGCACGGTAGTACGCGAGCTTTCTCATACAGACCTGCGCAGTCGCTATTTGCGATGGCGAGATCTCAACGAGGCTCGACGGTGGTAATTTATGAAATATGCTCATTTGCTTGCTCTCGCCTAAAAGGACAAAAGCAAGGCCTGAGGGCTTTGAATTTGCCCTCGAGGGAATGAAATGAATGCGTCAGAACGGTGATTCGATATCGTCTTCAACATCCTTTGTTTTCTGATCTAGCGGTTCACCTAAAAAAGATGCACGCGCCTGATCGAATCCTTCCGGGAAAGAACCTTCAACGAATGGTTCAGGGAAAGAAATAAGCTCAATGTCTTGATACATCGACATGCCTCCAACCCATGACTGCACTCATGGGTAAATTTAATTACCCGGTGCAGGGGAAGAGGTAGAAACGTGCAAGCACGAGTCTGGTTGAAAGATCTCCTGGCCATATCTACCTGAAAAGGGACATGGGTGATCTTTCGGTGTGGCAGTGAAATGGAATTCAATGCCGATTGGTTCCAACAATGTCTATGCTCGGTACACCAAAATGGTTGGTGGCACCTCACATCCTGCAAAACACAACTGAATGGCAGATGCGTAATTACAGGTATGCAATCAAAAGAGATTACAAATAGAACACCTGTAGTTTTAGCCAGATCGGGAGGTCCGTCAAGCGGAAGTGGTGTAACTTTTTGATTAGTTAGCCGGGTGGCCTGGAAGTTAACCTCACCCCTAAGGCGCCAAGAGGCGCCGTCGGGGTTTGGTTTTGCTTAAGCACGTTGAGCTACGCTCGCAGCGCTGTAAAACACACCCTTTCGTACTGCAAGTGATTTTAAGGCAAAAAACCTGCGGCTTCGCTTGTAGTCAAGAATGAACTCATCAACGATAAGATCCTCCCAGTCGCGCCCCTTTTGCCCTTCTGTTGGAATCTCGCTCGGAAGCATGAATCCGACACTGGCAAAACCACCTTCCACGCAGAGCCGTTTGTACAGCTCCCATGCAAAGAATTGCCCATCTCCAGCTATGCGCTCCCTCTCAGGACGATCAGGATCGCGATCAGCCCAGATGATCACTTGGTCATACTGCTTGTAGTCGATGAAGAGAGATCTGAGCATCGAGCAGGAATAGGCAGCCTTCACGTCTTCTCCTGTTACCAAGTGGATCGCCCAACCCTTTTCCACGCCTTCGGTTACATGCAGAGTCCTGCAACCTTCGACACGGGCCACGGTTATAGACGAACCTTTGAAGCCGTTCAGTGGGCTATCGATCTTCTTAACCTGCATTGAAGGAACGATATCCAGCTTGTCACCGGTTTGCGTGATGTAGATCTTGTGCAGGTTGACGATCTTTCCCTGCTTATCGCGAAACGCGCTGACGATTGCCGGGAAGCAGCCAAGCAGTACCTTCTTTGACGATCCGCCTTCAACCTTTTTCATTGAGTAATACTCAAGAGCAGGGTGAAACTTCACATCGCAAATGTCGCTGGTTACTTCGATACCGCGTTTCCGAAAATACTCTCTACCAGGTAATGCGGAGGGATGGCTGAGCGGTACCAGACCTAAAGCGATCCGGGTTAGCTTAGCCTTGCGTGCTTCAATTACCTCAGGGTCGTGCTGCCCAGTGCTGCGCTTTACAACAGGTGCTGTATGGCGCACATGGTTCGCATGACCTGAAGAGCCTGAAAGCACGCCTTTGACCTCCTTCATGGCTTTGACGAAATCGCCATTGCCAAGGCCGTCCATCATCAGCAGATCGATTGGGGCTACACCTTTGTCCTGCATGCAAGAGCAAATGGCACGGCCTTCATATCTTGAGTCTTCGGAAAAACGAAAGTCCCCTACCCCACCACCTTTACGATGTCGGGACGGGAATGGGCAATCTACTCCTTTGCCAAGGTTCTGAATCGCGCTGTCAAAGGTGCTAGTCATTCGCCCGATGACGTTTAACCAGCCTCCATTTAGCGTAACCAGATCCTCAACGCTTTCACTCAATTTCTTGTCAGACATAACTACCTCCAAAAATACAAACTGAAGGCAGCAATATCCCGAAGGGAATTGGAGCCCTTCGGGTGGGTGTGTAAGCAATTTATTAAAGAACCCCAGAACCTGAATTGCAGGAGCTGGAATCTTTGATTCGTAAGCATGCGAAAGGCGCAGACGGAAGAATCAGAAGATGGCATCACGCTAGCGCGGGCCTGGGGTCAAAATCAACGACGTAATGTCCACAAATAACAAAAAACCCGGCCTTTGAGGGGCCGGGTTCGTCTGTTATCCAGGGCACGCCTATGACTCCGGTGTGGGGGCATAGGAGTACCCTGGACTAATGTCAGGGTACAACAACGCTTAGCAATCAACACCTGCAGCAGCAAAAGCCGCGCAACGGTTGTCGATCTGTGCATCTGCGAACTTGTGCGCATCATTGGTTAGGAAATAACCAAGAGCAGCAAGACAAATAGCAATGATGGCGATAAAGCGCATTGTAGTCACCTCAAGAAGCAATAATTGAAGCGACATACCCCGTCCATATTGGGCGGCAAAATGTCGCCCATAAGGGTCGGGAAATAATCAAAGCAGCAACCTGAATCAACCTGCGGTAGGGGCGCGACACATGCAGAGGTAGCCGTTGGCAGACCAAAGCAAGTGAAGGTGCCGCAAACTGACGGGCAGCGTGCAAAGAAATCCCATTATTAAAGAGCGGTCCAGCAGTCCAGCGATACAACGGTGCAGCGGTGCAGCGGTTACTAGGTCCAGCAAATACAGATCTCGCGGGCCTAATTCAACTTCAATCAAGACCGTGATAGCGTCTTCCGAGAACAGGCAAAGCGGCGTTCGGTAGTGCTAAAAGCAGCTAAGCAAGCAATCGAAAGACATAACGTCAAACGAAGGCACGAATAGATGCGAGCGAATGACGCAAAACAGCAACAACCTTTTGCCGAAAGGAGTAGCAGACAAGCCGCAAAGTCCAAAACAACAAAAGTGTTGAGTTGGAAATGGCGGCATAGAGTCGGCATAACCAATTCAACAGATACAGAGATGTTGAACTGACAATTGAATAGCAACTGACATTTCAACGCTCAAGCAAATCTGCGAAAGGCGCAGCTTTGAATGAGGTGTGATCGGCTTTGAGATGAATGGCATCAAAAAACATGGATCACGAAGTACAGCCCCAGATTGGGCAAACCCCGCTTCCAAATCAATGCCCTGATGTCTACAAATTAAAAAAAAGGCTCCTGCATAGGAGCCTTAGAAGGAAGATTAAAATGTCAGGTTCGAGCGCTGATAGATACGACCTGAATGCAGTCCACGTCCACCAGCTTCGCCTGAGCTTCGCCACGATCGTTTAGTATAGAAACCCATGCCTTACTAGGGTCTGTAGCTACGCGGTCTGTGATGAGCTGTCCGGACGCCATGTCCTTGTCATTGGCCACGGTAATAAAGATGATGATGTCCCCAGGTGAAACCGTCTGGTATTTGCGACCCCCACTCTTGTTTACCGCCTGATCGTCAGAGTTGTGAATCGAAAGATCCGTAACGGGATCGTCAGGTTCTTCGTTGATCAAGCCTTTCGCATGCGAATGCTTTTCCGCGCTTGGCACTGATCCCCCATTCCCCTCGGACGTACGCTCAGGTTCGCCTTTGGGGTCGGTTCCCTCCCCAACAGGGGCGGGTGCGCCCTCCCCTACCGTGTTGGGTGGTGAGCTATCTCCGGCTCCGGGATTTGACGCTGCCTTAGCGACCCGATTTGCTTCGCGAACCTCCGCTCGGTCAAGCGATTCGCCATTCAACGCACGTTGCACAAATTCTTCGTATATTACTGGGTCAGCCCCGTGTAAAACACGAAGGGAATTAAGCAAATCGATATCTTTGGTGATGCCATTCTCAATTAGCTGGGCGAGAGAGTCAGGAATTGATGCGAGCGAGATATGCTGGGACACATAGGTTTCACTCATTCCTGTCCGCTTTGCGATCGCCACGTTGGTCAGCTTCTGGCCCACCGCCTCGGCTTCTTTACGCGCTTCGAGATAACCCCGGCCAATCTCATGGGGCAACAAATCCTCACGAGCAATGTTCTCGACCATCTGAGAGAGGATCTTTTCGTGCGGGATCTTGCTGTAGTCTTTGGTATCAACTATAGCCTTCAACTTTATGACTGGCTCAAGCTGGGCAGCCAAGTGACGACGTCCGCCCTTGTAAAGCTCGTGCTTCCCATTAGGCTTGCGTGGCCCGACGATAATAGGAGATTGCTGCTCTTCAGCATCAATCGTTTCGCGAAGCTCTTTGATCCGCTTGAATGTGACACGGACTTGTTTCGGTGCCTCGATCTCATCGGGATGCAACATGATGATCTTGTCCTGATCTGCGCCCGATTGGACACTACTAAGCCCTGCTTTATTTCGGAGCCCGCTCAGGTCTAGCTTCTTTGGTTTCGTCGCCATTTCAATCACCTTCTCAGTTCATTCCGAATTTGTTGATCGTTTTCTTTGCGATACCAATCCGGCCACACATTTCCTTCATCACATCAACAACCATCTTTGCCGCAGTCCGTTCTGCACCAGTCTTCCGTAGACGCCAAGCCGGCACGCGAGCGATGAGAGCCTTGTCGATCTGCTTGGTGTTAGCGAGAACAGATTTCAAGATAAGGTCGCCCGCCTGGCCCCTGATCTCGTTTAGGGCATCGATGTCACTAGCATTACCATTGACGTATCGATTACAGATCATCCCTGAAAGATGGATATCCTGGCCCACCTGCTGACTAATGGCATGCAGATTCTTGTCTAAAGCGAGTACCCCACTAACAGCGAACGCCGCCAGATCGATAGGAGCAAAGATGTAGTCTGCTACAACGCATGCAGCAATCATTTTAACCCCGTAACTTGGCGGTGTATCAATAACGACAAAATCATACGCCTCACGGATATCCGCAACGTGGTTGTAGAAGTTCTCAATACCGCCGAGTCCGTTCATTTCCACGTCAGTCAGGGAGACATCACCTGGCTCAGTGAAAACGACATCGATTCCGTCTGCGGTAGTCACCGGCCTCTCATTGAAAGGGCTGCCACTGAACAACGTTGCGGCCGATAGCGAGCCTGTCTGCACTTCATCGAAGAAGCACGACGTGAAATTGCCCTGTGGGTCGAGATCGACCACTAGGACCTTGAAACCCATATCATTTAGGAAATGAGCCAGATTAAAAGAGATCGTGGTCTTCCCTACCCCACCTTTCTGGTTGGTGATGGTGATCACCGTTCCCATAGGCTTCATATTACTAGGTTTGTTCGACATAGCTGTCAGGCTCCGTTTCAGCGACACGATCACTATAACCGCATTGCGATGTGTTTCAAGCCAAATAGCCCGCATTGCGAGAAATAAATTATTACTACTGGATACGAGTGGTAAAAGATAAAGCTTTCGCATGCGAAAGCTTCTGCTAAATCGGCTTACTAAGGCTTCGGCGAGGGTTGGGCCTACCGTGGAACCTCTTGGCGGATGATCGAAGCGTGTGATGTCGAGGTGGTCTTATTCAGCTGGTCGACCCGACGTGCAGCCTCGTCTGCTGTGTAGTAACGACCAGCCCAAATCGTATATTCCTTGCGGCCGGGGTTTTCAGTAGCCGTAGTATCTGTAACTCCGTACGCCTTCAGGTACCGCTGGAATTGATCGAAACTATCTTTATCGGAGTACTGATAGACGACATTGAATGTGGTGCGGGTGCTCGGAGCAACCACAATCGGCTTAGCCGTTCCTGCACTTGCACTGCTGGTTGTAATAATGACACTCCCTACAGTGTTCCTCTCGCTTTCTGTAGGGGTGATACCGGGCCTGGGCTCGAAGCTGTCAACTACTAAGACCCTGTCAGACCCCTTAACAGGATTAACGGTTGGAGCTGACGGCTTAGACACCCTACCCTTCTCAGCCGGCACTGTCTGCCTTGCTACTAATGATTCGGCTCTGGGCCTGTTTGGAGCTGGCGTGGTATGAGCGTAAGGTTCAGGCTTTACTCCAAACTCCCCTGCGTAGACCTTTCTGCCGGTTACCACTGGAGCAACTACTGTCGCGGCCTCAAGGACTGCGTGAGTAGAAGTTTCAGCAAGCTCGAGTCTGGCCTTGGAAGTGATCAATGCCTTCTGGTTGGCCAGCTCCGCCAATATGTCTGCTTTGGCTGCGGCCGTATCTGTTGTCTGGTTCTGCTTTGTTGATGGTTCAGGACTGATGAGTTTGGCGCTGATTTCAGCAAGCTTGGCTGCCTCCTTATACAGCACCTCCAATCTGGATGTATGTGGGCGCAATGCGGCTGTTTCACGTCGGGTTAAGTTGTCAACATCAGATTGTATTCCAATGATCTCTGCTTCTAGTGCTGAGATCTGGAGCCTCCTTTCGTTGATCTGCTTCTCATGTGCAGCCACTAGCGCACGATTGTTAGCCTTCAGCGTCTCAACCTTGGTCGTTAGCTCGTCAATTTCAGTAGCTATTCGACGCTCCGACTCTGCGTTAGCTATAGCCACCACTATCCGCTGTTCATTCAATGATCCACTGCTGGAATTGTGCCGCTCCAACTCAGCGATGCGTCTAGCTGCCGCACCCTCTAACTCGGCCAGTGCAGCATCACGATTATTCTCAATGACAGCCCCCCGGGTTTCCGCTCGAGCAGCTGCCTGTGCGGCCCTTGCTTGAGCGGCATAGGTTGCTGACTGAAAATCGCCGATACGTTTCGATTCCGCAGAGTCTGGTCTTGCATCCGATATGTCGTGCTCATAGGCTGAGGCTGTGAGGGCACTCTCCAGACCCTGTCTTTTGCGCTCAAGTTCCTCCAGTCGCTCTTCGTACTCGCTGAGCTGACGGTTGTAGATTATCTGAGACTCTGTGTATCTCTGTTGCCCAAGCGCGTCCAACATCCTGTCGTCGTACTTAGACTGAGCTTCAACCATTGCAAGCTCGGCAGGCGGGGTGCCTGCACAGCCGGCCAACATAAGAGAGACCGTCAGCAATGATGGTAGAAAAAGGATTCGCATGCGAAAGATCCGAAAATGTTTGCCCGGGAGTTTGGCCAGCCACTTAATGCGGCATCAATGTACTAATAGTGCGCTGGGCGGCCCCGTTTTGCTGAACGGTGACAACTAATCGTCAACAATAATCCCCAGGCGGTTCAGCAAACCCTCTAGCTCGTCAGAAGAGCTCATGCTGAACCCGACTCGCCACCGGCCTTCATCCGTTTGCTGGATGATGCAGGGATAGCCGGTAGTAGTTGAAATCAGCTCTGTGAGGCGTTTCACATCGACATCATTGCTTGGGATTGATGTCCTTGGGGCAGGGGCCTTGTTCTTGAGCTTGGCAACCTCAGTGGCAATGCGTTTAACCGTCCACTCATTTTTGACAGCATTGCGGGCAATCTCAACCTGTGAGTTGGCGGAGGCGAGGGCGCATAGTGGACGTGCCTGAGAAGCCGTCAGCTTCCCTGCAGCGATAAACTCCCTTACTGCGAAAGCGAGTGATAACAGTCGCAAGTAATTCGAAACATGCGCTCTGCTCTTGCCCACCTCCGAAGCGATCTCTACATGTGACAAGCCGGTGCCAGACATCTCAGCATAAGCAGATGCCTCGTCAATGGGATTCAGAGATTCGCGCTGGAGATTTTCAGCTGCGGCGATAAACCTGGACTGAGTATCGCTATAACGCCCGACCATGCAAATCAGGTCATGGAGACCTGCAATCTGGGCTGCTCGCCAACGGCGTTCACCTGCGATAATCACAAAACCTGTGCTGTCGAGAGAAGGGCGCACAATCAAGGGAATTGCGTTGCGTCCCGCCTTCCGCAAGCTATGAGCCAGCTCGTACAAGGCCTCCTTAGGGAAGCTTCTCCTGTGTTGATACAACCCCGGTTTTAGCTGATCTACGCTTAAGGTTTGGAGCGATACATCGACAGCGCCGATGTCGTGGCAGGTATAGGTTCTCATCGGCTCTTGAAGACTGTAGCCATCAGCAGCTGGAGCGAAATCCATTGGGGCCTCGATTCATGTGAAACATTGGCTGGCTGTGAAACATGATACACACTATAACAAGCTAGACAGGTGTTTCAATGCTTACCCACACCGTACAAATGAAAACTTAATTTTACTAGTGCCGGTGAAAATGACGGAAATCGGCACCCTGCTGGCCACTATTAAGGTAACGAATAGGAGTGGCTATGCCAAAAATCACTACGGTCTGTATGGTCGATGACGCCAACGGCATGCGGAAACTGGGCAGCGCGTTACTTGCCAGCATGGGTATAGACGTTGTTCTTGCAAAGGACGGCTATCAGGCGCTGCGCATGCTTCAACTGGCTCCACCAGACGCCTGCTTCATTGACATTGAAATGCCCGGCCTTGATGGATTGAAGCTCGTGAGTATTCTTCGATCCAACAAGCGATTTGAAAGGATGCCCATCGCGATGCTCTCAGGCGCCAGTTCTCCTTTTGATAGGCAGAAAGGTTTGTTGGCCGGCGCAGACATCTATCTGTCCAAGCCATTCACAAAAGATACCCTGGTCAAGGCTATAGAGCAGATGGAGGCCATCGCCAGTGACCAGTAACCAATCAGTACGAACACAGAGGTTCGTTGGCTACAGGGTTGGTGATACCTATTGCTTGAGCCCAACCATCACTCTCTCCGCTATTGCCGAGTCGCCAGAGAGTCTGGTGCAACTTCCCGGCTCAAAGGCATGGCTTATGGGTGTGGCACGTATGGGTAAAGAGCTTGTTCCCTACATTAATCTTCCACACTTCCTGAGCCTGCCGGGCAGCGAAGCAAAAGAGAAGCCCTATGGCTCGCCGGTACTGATCATGAAAGATGCCTCTGGTGCGGGAAGCATTGGGCTGAAGGTCGATGAGCTTGTGGATTTCATTCCCACCAATTTGATTTCCGACGATGGGGATTCGAATTACGCAGTACCGGTGGGGCTTGGTTCATGCCTTTGCGGAACAGTTCAAGCCAAGGGACGAACGTGGGCCCTGATAGACCTCACGAACATCCTAAACGACCCAAAACTTCAAAAAATCGACCTAAGCTGAGAGATCCGATGAGCCGCAATAACACTCTTGTACCACTCACCGCTGCTTTGCTGGTGGTCTCCGGTGCCGTCGCTGGATACACCGGCTACACTTACGTGACCGACACTAAGGCGGATACCTTCTATCTGTCCCAGCTGGGCGATCTCCGCAGCGCCGCAATGCAGACCGTTTTCATTGCAGAGAAAGCCGCGACGAATTCCGAATATATCCCAGAACTTGAAAACGCCGAGTCAATTGTGGATCAATCCATGGCGAAGCTCAGATCAGGGGATAGTTCGCTTTCTATTTCTGGTCTCCCAAGCAGCGCCATGGCCACGCTCAATAACTTTGATTCAGTATGGTCGGAAATCACACCGAGCTTAAGCGCCATAATCAGCTCAAAGGCAAGCACCGAGGCATTCACACGAAGCTCACAGGAAGCATCAAGGGAGATCGTTCACTCCCTGTCTTTGGTTGAAGCAGCTGTAGCAAGAGCGACAGCCAACCCTGCTGTTTCAGATGCACTGAAGCAGCAGTTAAACGACGCTGTGGTTAGCCTGAAACAGGGAACGGGCTCAGTGGCGTCCGGACAGATGTTAGCACTTGAGAGTCTTCAGGAGTCAGCTGTAGCCATTACACATTTCCTTGGCTCAATGACCACCATTGGCAATGCGCTACCACGGGACAACTCAATTCTAGAACCCCTGTTGCACAGCTACAGGGCGTCTCAAAATGCCCAGCGTGCGGTGGGAAGGGCGGTAGATTCATCAAGTAATGCCGTCGAAAACCTTCCGCATGCGAAAGAAATATTTGCCAAGCGAGACCGGCTCAATGCGGCTTTGTCCTCCTTGAAAGCCGGCGTTTCCATTTTGCCGCAAGCCCGGCCAATCACGCCCGCTGTGGTTGGAATAGCCGGCCTGGTGATGATAGCTCTATCTTTGATTGCGTTCTTCGTAATGCTCAGAACGGCCTCTAGTCGTGAGCGAACTGCGGAAACCAAAGGCATGAACATCGAGGTGAGCCAGAGCAACAAATCCAAAGAGCATCTGCTTCTGCTGAAAGAGCTACGCCGCGTAGAAGGTGGCGACCTAACCACGCCACTAACCGAAGACAACGAATCTACCCGCGAAACCTCAAAGGCGCTCAACAGTGTATTCGCTAGCCTCAGGAGCATATTGAACGAAGCCAACATAACAGCTGTAAGCCTCGCAGCAGCAGCAGAGCAGACCTCACATACAGCCAAGAACGTTGACCGGAATAGGGGAGAGCAATTTAAGGCCATTGAGCACATCAACGACCGTATTGCCAGCATGTTGGGCTTCATCGATATCATTGAAAAGATGACCAAGCAATCCAATACGATCTCATACGAGGTGTCGAACAAGGTCCAATCTGGTACCGACTTTGTGAACAAGGTGCACGAAGGGATTGTCGTGCTCAACCAGCACAACACAGGCATTCAGCATCAGTCTAAGCACCTGCTAGAAAGCTTCCAGTCCCTTGAGCGGATGGCGGAAGTCGTCAAGGAAGTCGCGCAGAAGTCTGACTATGTCTCATGGAATGCCTATCTGATCGTCGAAAACATCACAGACCAGAGCGTAGCTGCCCGCGTTTCAAAGAGCGCTGAAGCGATGAACGCCCTTTCTCAGGAGTCCAAAGTGGCTTTTGCTGAAATCACCACTCTGCTGAAAACCATGAACGATGCGGCTCGTGATACCCAACATGTTGTCGAAACCTCAAGAGTGGAAATCGAAAGCCTTTTGAAGCGCTCTATGGTTGCTCAGGACGCACTGACAAGCATTCAAGACATGACCGGTGAGCTCAACAAGAACGTAGAGCTGGTGTCTGAACGCACTCAGGAACTAAAGAGCCAATCTAGTGAGGTGTCATCGACGATGAAGACCATCACCCATTACGCGACAGAAAACAGCGCTGCGAGTGAGCAGACAGCAACGGCGGTCTCGAATGTAAACAAGACGGCCCAGCTTCTACTAAAGCTGATCGAGCCATACACGATCTCTAGGTGATTGATATGGCCGAGAATTGTCAGGAAGGGATTGATGACCGGTGGGCCGCGCTTGTTGCTGAACGGTTTTCAATCGAAGTCGATGAGCAACGAAATGGTGCTTTTGTTGCCAACCTGGTCAGCTATTCTCGGCGCATTGGAATGGACAGCGAGGAGCTGTTTGACCGTGCAACAACACGAAAGCTTGATGCTAGTCATTGGTCTGCGATAGTTCATCTGGCGACCAATCACGAGACCAAGTTCTTTCGGTACATGCCGATTCTTTCGCTAATCGAGACGCTGTGCTTACGCAAACGTAATCCGCAGGTCCTCTCAGTTGGCTGCTCCACTGGCGAGGAGCCCTACAGTATTGCAGCGAGGCTTCTGCGATCAGGTCACGCACTCTTCCGGGTGCACGGAACCGATGTGTCCAGATCATGTATCGAAAAAGCGCAGGCAGGAGTCTATAAGCCCCATCCAGACATGAGGACCGATATCGCCGCTAATACGGGGAATGGCACGATCCGTATTCATCAATGGGTCCGCGATGCTGTGACCTTCGAGGTGCACAACATCATGGGTGATATGCCAATTTCATTCACCAGTCCGGATGTCATCGTTACCCAGAATATGCTGATTTACTACAAAGTCGAAACCCGTCACGAAATCCTTACACGGCTCGGAATGATGCTCCCTACCAATGGCTACTTAATCACAGGCCCGGCAGAAGACGCTGCCTGGATGCCGGAAAGCCTCGAGCGAATCCCGAACCCGACAGCAACTATTTTCAGAAAGGTTTGAACGATATGGCCGAACTACAGATCGCCCACGTTTCATGGATTCGTAAGCCTATAGCTCAGTCTGTCGAACAGGCCCAGTTGGCAATGGAGACTTACGCCGCAAGAAAGCACGAGCTGAACAACCCACCGAGCGGGGCCCAGCCAGCCTGGTTAGCCAACAAAAAGCTGGCTGCAGAAGCCGCATATCAAACACTTAAAGAGCACGTTGAGCAATGCCATTGCGCAATATCGATGGTCGGCTCCAATGGAGCGGCAGCACTTACGCAGGAACTACTTGTTCTTTGCACTAATATCGAGATGCAAAGCATGTCGAGCGAGGAGGAGTCGCGCGCCCTTACGACGATTCAGAGTGGCCTGCTTGTGTTGCCTGGCTACCTCAAAATGGTTATCGATGGCTCACCCGACAACGCCGGAATTTTGTCTAAATACATCAACGATGTGCGGGAGATTCGAAACGTCCCTTTGATGGCCGGCGACAACCTTCTTCCTTCGAACCTTGCCTTCGTATTTTCAGCTCCACCTGGCCGAAGCGATGAGGTCGCCGTCGCGGAGAGACAATCTGTATTTGCAGATGCGGGTTCAGAATTCCAGAAAGGCTTTGCAGAATTCATCGGTAGCCAGAGCAAGTCTGCCCTGGAAAGAATGCGCGTCGTTCTCTCTGATCTAATGAGAGTTACAAGAGATATTGAAATAGGGTGTGCCTGGTGGGTGGGGGCTCGGCTGCTAACAGAGATGCAAACGGGCAGCGTCAAGCCGGCCAGTAATACGCTCTCCAATATCCGAATGCTTTCAGTTGCTGTACAGAAGCTCTCTAGCGGTGGAGAAACGGCTGCCCGGGAAGCGATGGGCATTGACCGCTTCAAAGCGATCCTTTACGCGCTTAGTCTTGCGGTTACTCCCGACCCTGAAACGCAAGAGCTTTTGCATAAATTCAACATCGGGCGTAACGCAGGGCAGGATGAGATACAGCAACTTCAGTCAAGACTCGAAGCTGCCCAGGCGGACAGTCTCGATGACGTTGTTGTTGAGCTTAAACCGCACCTTGAAGCTGCAATGGTGTCCCTCGGAAGGGCGTTGAGCGCCAAAAACGACAAGGGCTTCCTAACGCAAATGGAGGTGTTTACTACCTCCATGAAGATCATTGCCAACGTATTCAGCATGATCGGAGAAGATAAGCTCTCTGCCTCTACAAATGCCATGCTCTCCATTGTGGTCGACATTGACCAGCAAAGAATGCTTAGCGAGGAAATAGTTGAGAAAATAAAAACACAGGTTCTGTTTGTTGATCAGCAGCTAAGCCAGCTCGAAGCCAATGATGCAACCAAGGCCCTTATGATCGAAGGGATTAGCGCAGACGTTATCACAGCGCTTGTGCATGAAACCCAACGCGAAATCATCTCTGTGAGGAAGAAGATCGCGATCCACGTTGAAAGTGGAATCGAGACCGATTCGTTACTGGAAGGGCTTGAGAACCTTTCGAGCACGGCGACCGCCTTTGAATTCTCGGGCGGGGTGAATATCAGCAACCTGCTGAAAGGGGTCGCAAGCGCTCTGATAACACTTGTTGAGGATCGTAGACTCACAAACTCAGATCGTCTAGACCTGGCTGCAAGAGCTCTTGTAGCTGTTGAGATGTACTTTGATGCTCTAATCAATGATCTTGCACCAGATCACAGAATGTTGACTCATGCTGAAGAAGCACTGAGTAATCTCGGAGTATCAGTTGAGCACGTGCATACGTTTACGAGCCACGATCTTCTACTTAAATTTGACGAAGGTATTGACGGGGCCGATGCCAACGTCGATGACGATCCCTTTCTAGCTGAAATATTCGAACTCAGGGAGCATTTCGAGGTAATGCTTTCCAACCCCGAAATCCAAAGGTATCAAAACTACAAAAACCTATACGAGGCGTCCTCCCGGTTAGCTGCTGCCGCCCAGATCGCGGGTCTGACAAACCTTAGCGACCTTTGCAAAGGCCTATCTGCAATGGCGAAGATTGCGCCTGGACAGATCAATGATTCCCTGAACGATCCGAAGGCAGCACAGGGCCTTGCTAAGCAGGCCTGTGAGATGGTTATCCGGGGAATGGATGAGTATCTAACGAAGGGTAGTGTGTCCCTGTTTCTGAGGCCTATCACGGACGCCCTTACTGCTTCGTACGGCGATTCCCCTCTAGCCACAGCCGAGGACGCTCTAGAAGCCTCACAGGAGCACGCAGAGGTAGTGCAGACTGAGCGTGAATGCCCACCCGACGTTGACCCAGTGTTGATTGAGCTTTTTCGCCAGGAAGCTAACGAACAGTACGAAAAGCTATTCCAGTTCATTGTGTCGAAGCGCAATACCGTTTCCCAAGACGAGAGTCGAGCCGTCCATACCCTGAACGGTATATCAGGTTCAGCAGGCTGCCTGGTTCTAAAACGCGTTTATGGGGCGCTGGAGGTTAGTCTTTCCATTCTGGCCGGTGACAACACCGGCCTGTCACCCGAGAAGATGGATATGCTCGGCCAGTTACTTGAAGAAACAAGGGCTTTCCAGCTCGAGTATCCATGGCAAAGAGAAACCGACTTGGAGCATGTCTGGATAAAAGCTGCAAAGGCCTTAATGGATGGTTGCTCGGCTCAAAGCGAACCTAGAGAATTTCAAGATAACCCAGTAAGCGTGTCGAACCTTTCGTGTGCAAATGAAAGCGCATCAGATAGGAGTGAAGCGGCCGCTCCCAAAAAGCATTCGCATGCGAATGCTTTTGTTGCACAGGCTAAGGAGCCACAATCTCAGGATGAGATTGAATACAACTTAGAAATGGCATCCTTTTACTTGGATGATGCTGAAGAACTCTTGCCGGCGCTGACATCGAACGTCGACGCCTGGTACGACAAAATGCATGACAAAGATCTCAATGACGAGATCAAGCGGAACATGCATACCCTGAAAGGCGCTGCCGGTATCGCTGAAGCAAAAAGCATATCTGACCTGACTCATAACATGGAGTCGCTTTTTGAGTCGTTTGAGCTTGGTATTATTCAGCCAAACGAGGATGCCGCTGAAATCGTTCGCCTGGTTCTTGATAGCCTCCAGAACCTGACCGAAGCAGTGCGGGCTGAACGGTCCTATGAGCGTCCTGTCACGTTGATCGCGTTCCTTGATAACGCTGTCGCCGACAACAAGATTGATCTTTCAGCACTCGCTCTTGGAGCTGAACGTGAATCCCTCCCAGATGTCGTTAAGCTCCCTTCGCCAAATACTGAGCCCCAAGCAAAGAATGAAGCTTCTACAAGCGGCGCCCCATCCACTTTTGCTGCGGATTCACCAGTGACTGAGCTCCGGCAGCCCGCGCAGGAAGCCGACCGGGACACCAAACCGAAAACAAGACGCGGTAGGCGGGGAAGCCGAGGACGGAAACCCTCGTCCAGTTCGGATGTGTCCAGCGTATCTACCGAAACTAACTCCGAGGTTGAGAGGGGGGTTCTGTCAACCTCACCAGAAATCACAGCGACAGTTCCCGCATCTGAACCTGAATCAGAGATACAAGTACCCGCCGAAGCACCAAGACAATCTGCAAATAAGAACTTCATGAGTGCGCTCCTTGATGAAGAGGCTGATCAGGATGAAGAGGTAACCGGCACCTCCATCCCCTCTAGAGGTCCGTTAGCTAGCGACAAGGTTATATCGATGCTTGATCGCCTCGAAACGAAGCTATCCAGCGAGAGCGGAAATCAACGGAAAAAAGGATCGTCGGAAAAGATCAAAGTCGATCAGCGGCTGCTGGAAACTGCAGTTGTGAATGCGAGTGAGCTCAATGCCTCCCGTCACCGGCAACAGGCTCAGCATGAAGAGGCCATGCTTATGCTGACATCACTTCGCGAGAAACTATCTCTTCACCTGCTAGAACATAACCAGTTTACTAACGCGCTGCGTGGGTACATCAACCAGCCATCAACCCTGCAGCGTTCAACCGACCATTCTGATCTACAGCTAGAACGCTTCAACTACCTATCATCTATGCATGTTCAAAGCGGGATGCACATTGAGCAGATGTTCCAGGATGTCGAGGACATCTTTGAGCAGAACAGCCAGATCCAGGCCTCCTATAGCGAACAGGCGGCACTGATCCGAAGCCTGCAGCGAGATTTGCTCGATTCCCGACTCGTACCGTTCATGAATATCCGGCAGGCGCTGCAGAGCGTTGTGGATCAAACCGGCAGGGCGGTTGGTAAGCTGGTCAAGTCCGAGTTCGTGGGTGCTGACACCATCGTCGACAAAGTTCTGCTGGAAAGTATTCGTGATCCCCTAACACACATCATCAAGAACGCAATCGACCACGGGCTTGAGGGCGCTGAGGAGCGCCTCACGAATGATAAAAATCCGCATGGCACTGTAGTGGTTTCGGTCAGCCGGCGTGGCAAGAGCGTATATGTGACGGTAACAGACGACGGGAGGGGAATTGATCCTGAGGTCATCCGTAAGAAGGCTATCGACAAAAAGATAATCCGCCCGGATGCAGACCTGACCCGCCGCGAGTTATTGAATCTTATAACCGCGAATGGATTCACCACTACCGATAAGGTCACAACGATCAGCGGCCGAGGCGTAGGGATGGATATCGTCAAAGCCGCCGTCGAAAGAATCGGGGGCTTGCTTACAATCGAATCCGAGATAGAGAAGGGTACAACCTTCACTATGGAGCTACCCTTCACTATTGGCTCTAACCGCGCTGTTGTTTGCCAGGCAGGAGAACAGTGGTTTGCTATCCCAAGCTACAACATGACGCAAATTCTGGAATTCTCTGTAGCGGAGTTGGCCGAAAAGCGCCAGTCAGGTCAACGGCCGCAACTTGAGTTTGAATATGCGAGCTATGACATCGTCCACCTTTCCGAGTTGATCGCGATGCCTGAGCTGAGACTGAAAAAGCAGTCATCAGTCATGACGACGCTAATCCTCTGCTCCCAGGGTGATACCAGAATTGCTATTGAGGTCGACAAGGGCGGCTCAATGCCTGAGATCCATGTGCGCAAACTTGAAGGAATCCTCTCACGGCTCAAGGGCATTATTGGCGAGGCGTCTATTCACGATGGCTCGCCCGTCCTGGTACTGGATGTCATGGAGTTGGCAAGACACAACCTCAAGCTTACGGACTCCGGCTATCAGGTGCGTCTCAACCGCGTTCGCAATATACGTAGGGACGAGAAGCCATTAGTACTCGTGGTAGATGACTCAAGCGGCTACCGCAAGCTGCTATCCAAACACTTTGAGTCCCGAGGATTCACTGTGGAAATCGCGCGAGACGGCCAGGATGCTATCGACAAGTTCCCCATGGAACGAACGCCGGATCTGATCATGGTGGATGTCGAGATGCCCCGAATCGACGGTTTTGAACTAACCAATTTTATACGAAGCAGAGCAGAACTTGCTGCTGTACCGATCATCATGCTGACCACCAGGACCGGTCTGGCAGAAAAGGCCTATGAGGCTGGAGTGAACGTATTTATGAATAAGCCTTGCGACGGTCAGGCGTTAGATAGCGCCATTTCCCAAGTCCTTCCAAGCGTTGTTTTGGCGGGTGCCGTATGAGGCTAGGTGTGGTCAGCACCAACAGTGTGCAGAAGTCACTCATCGCAGAAGTACTTGCACCTGTCTTTGGCGCCATTGAGCAATACGATCTTTCGGATGTGAATAGTGGTCTCAGCAGCACAGGGGTGCATTTGTTAATCGTCGATTTCAGTGATGAAGCTATCATCGAGAGCGAAGACGTACTCTCGATGCTTAGTCGTGACGAACCTGTGTGCCTTCTGAACGAAGTGAATCTTTACCCCATGACTGAAGGCCAACGGTTGGCCTGGCGTAACAAAATCATTAACGAGATCCGCAAAGCACTTCCGGATTTTGCAGATGAGATTCAAACGCCTGAGGAGGTTCGTTCTAAGGAAAAGCTTCACGACATCTGGGTAATTGGGTCCAGTTCAGGCGGACCGCAGGCAATACGGGAATTCTTCGAGGTGCTGCCTTCTCTGCCCATCTCAATTGTTTTGGTGCAACACATCTCTGAAGCGGCATTCAAGACATTCGTTTGCCGGGTTATCGACTCTGCTCCTAATTGGAATGTTGTTGCTGCAGAAGATGGCCTAGAGGCTCTGCCTGGACAAATAGTCTGCGTGCCTAAAGATGTATACATTCAGGTCTCTGGCGGACGCTTCACTCTTGTTCCGCACAATTCCCAGCCAAGCTTTAATCCATCAATAAGCGCATCCATTCGATCGATCTGCAGGTCCACGCCTGGGAAAATGGGCATCATAATCCTGACAGGCATGGGCGACGACGGGGCAGCTGCAATCAAGGAAGTAAGTAAGCGCGCTATCAGTGTCATGGCGCAGGACGCGGAGACTTGCGGAGCTAAGTCCATGCCTGATTCAGCTCGTGCGACCGGGCTGGTTAACTTCACTGGCTCTCCTCAGGAACTTGCAGCCGAGTTAACAAGGCTATGCGGGGCAGGGTAGGGTGCATGTGCTAACCCGGGGTGGCGCCGCCCCTATGGCGCCTCAGCAATGTCTATCAGCATAGCAACTGCTTTCACCTGGTCTGAAATGCATTCTCCTGCCTTTCCAGACAAAATCTCCAATGCTTTAGGGGTGTGGTTCTTCATGGATTCCATAAGAAACGATTCCCTCCCTTCCTGGGAGGAGGGGAAGTCGTCAGCACAAAACGAGGTTCGACTAATTGTGGTGTTTCCCAGCTTCGAAATGACCTCTATGACTCTTGGATTCGTTTCAACTGCGAACTGCCTGAGTAAGGGACTGGTAATAATCTGAATGCTCTTTTTCATGGCCGCCGTCTTCTGTCGGTATGAGCAGATTATGTAGCGGCTGTGAGGGTGTCAGGAGCGGCAAAACTATTCGCATGCGAAAGTTAGATGCACGGCATTCTTGGGGTGCACAGTCCCACGATATCGTCATAGCGCTTGCAACACACCACGGGTACCCACCACACGAACGAATAAATGCCCGTTGGAGATACCGGACCGATCCGCATTTGAGTATCCAGCGCCAGGCTACCGGCACCGAAGCCGACTGTAGTCATCGGGGATGTTTGCTGAAGCTTGCCAACCGCAATGCTGGCATCAAAAGGAAGCATCCCGACCGCGAACCTTGATAGGTGCAAAGCTCTATACGCCGCGATACCCGCAGCGATAGCTCCGTGGTCTTCATGGGTTGCCATTTGGCGAGGATAAAGCGGTCCCCACTTGGTGCCAATACAGGCCTCGTTGCCCGGGATCTGGAACATTGAGGTGAAAGTGTTGCACTGGATCGGGCCCAGCGCTGACTTGAGTATATCGCGACAACCCGTGTTCCAAGTTGGGTCCGTTTCAGTGGTGTAGAGAAGCTTAGGAAAACAGGCGGGTAGTAAAGCCCCCGCTTGCTGTGTTGCCTGGTTCATCAATGCGTCAGAGGCTGCACCACATACCCCAGCAGAAGCGGGGTTCACAAACGCCGGAGATCTAGCGGCGTTCACCCCGCACATCTTGCAGCCCTGATATGCCATAGCCATATCTATTGCCCAGTCCGGAAGCTGCCAAATCCGTGCTGCCATTGAGGTGTAGTTTGTTTCGTCGACACCAACAGAGTTAATCCCGCCGATTGGGTTACCAATCACCGTGTCGCCCCCGCCTTTGATCACCTCGATTAGAGCCACCGGCTGATAGTGAGAGACGACGAGGTAATTAGGGCAATACCAGCAACATGGACTGAAGACCTTGTATTCCAATGTGGCTGGGTCGACTGAGAGGAGCTGTACAATATTGGTTCCAAATGCCTGGGCCTCTTTGCTGACGATGCCCATACCAGTGGAAGCAGCAACAGCTGCAGCCGTGGATAGTTTCAGGAACTTCCTGCGCGAAATACTCGTATTCATGGCCAAGCACCCTTTGTCTGATACCTAATAGTGCGAACAAGGGGGCCGAAATCGGAAATTTAGTTCAAAGCGCTGATCATGTCAGGAAATCGAACCGACACCGCTGGGGAGACCTCATCACACAGGTTGTCGGACCCGGACGGCTCCATCACATGACAGGTGAGATCACCCTCTGTGATATTGACCAGGCACAACACTCGCTCATTCAAGACACCCCTGTCCCTTGCCGAAATGTAAACTGCATCTGGGGTTACATACGCGGTGACACGAGCTCGGATACGGTTTGCGCCATACTCATCGCTGTGGGGGGCGAGTCCTACAGAGGCGCCCGAGATGTTGAGCTCGGGATCGTGCCGCACGCCAATTCGTAGATCGCCGACTGATGCCTCACCTTCGGAGCTCCATACATCCCCAGAAAACATGAATCTACATGCGCCAGATTCACCGTAGACCAGCTCTTGGGCAATGAACTGTTCAAACCGCTCGACGATCTTGGTCACAGCAGCTCCTGATGTGGGCATGTTTTGGACACGCAGAACGCCATTGAGGTTAATCGGTATCTCGGAAATGACATCGTTTGTGGTGGGGTTCATAGATTTCTCCTTTAAGATGGGAACAGTTTTATATAGGGCCGCGCGTGTCACCACGCCCAAATTGAAGGAGAAAGCTTGAACACCGAATTGATGGGCATTCTTGGAGCAGTGATGCTAGCAGTAGCTCTGGGCGCGCTTTGGACCAACAAGCTGAAGAGCCATGTTGTAACCAGCGAGGATTACGGCGCCGGCGCCGATGAAAATGATCAGGCAGCCACTGCGAGAAAGGACCAAGGTACGGCCGCGAGGATAGTAATGCCGATCGCGCCACCTAAGACACAGCAAGATGGTGACAAAGCTGAAGCCCATGCCCAAGTGGGCGAAAGCCCGTTTGAACCACAGGTTGAACCACAGGTTTTCGCAAGCCCTCCAGATGTCAGCTGCCCGGATGCAGAGAACAACCTCACTGTCGCGAGGACTCTTGCCAGTATGGGCGACTATGAAGGAGCCAGCGAGCTTGCAGAACTGGTTATTGAATCGACAAGATCCTCACAAAGTCAGAGGGCTAGGGCCGCTGGCCTGGTTTCCCGCAGCCGCGCGCGCTGAATCTGGGCAATTCTTCTGACAGTCGCAGTGCCTAACGTCCCGCCATAGGATATGTGCTTGCACTCCTCATCGGCCAAGCCGCTTGAAATTCGCCACTTGATGGCCTTTTCACCTACCAAAGCTCGGCCTTTGCCTAATTTCTGAAATGGCTGACCTAGCGCCAGCAGCTTACGCTCGAGCTTAGGAATATTCCCCGGGCTTGTTTGTATCAGGATCTGGTCATTAAGCAGTCCATGCGCAACGAAGGTAGCGACAACACCGGCCACCTCGACCTCGCTTGGACAAAGCACATTTTTTATCATCATTGCAGCTCCATCAACGCTTCAGCGAGATCGCTATCGCGCAGTTTTTTGACAGCCTGGACTTCGATCTGGCGGATACGCTCAGGAGAGAGGGAATACTCATCAGCGAGTTCCTTCAGTGTCCGAGGCGACGCATTGCCCAGCCCAAAGCGTGCTGTGAGGATGGCCAGTTCTTTGTCAGAAAGCACTTGACGAATCGTATCAAGTACGAATGCTGCAGTATCTTCCTCGATCAAATCATCAATGAAATTATTGTTAGGATCACTGATGTGTTCGTGCACTCCTCCTGCGTCACTAGCGTCCCCGACCATCAAAGAATCCATCGAGACGGCACTCCGCTGATTTACGAAGTACATGAGATTTTGTACCTCGTACCGCGATAGTCCGGACTTCTCCGCGAGCCATGCATCCGAAGCGTTAGGCTTGTCCTTCAGCAGGTGGCTGAGGGTACCAAGAGCCTTGTGTGACCCTTCAGGAAGTCGAATGACATCTTTCATCCCGAGATCTCGCAAAATGCACTGCTGAATCCATGTGGTTGCATAAGTTGAGAACTTCCAGCCCTTTTCTGGCGCAAAGCGACGCATGGCTCGAACCAAGCCAAGTTGGGCTGCCGATCGAATCGAATCCGGATCTCCTGAGGAGGAATAATTCCAGACAGCCTTTTCGACCAGGCCTCGATTTGCTGTGGCGAATCGGCCTAAGGTTTCATCCAGCAACCGACTTGTTGAACGGAAGTTGTCCCAGCACCAAAGCATGTCGTTCACTGGCACATCGGCCCCGGTGGCGAGATGAACAACAGCGGTCTGCATGCTGATAAGCTCGGACCGAAACGCTCTCTTCGTTTTGGCAGGACACAAGCTGTATTCGTACCCGGCCGCTTTCACCAGGCTGCTGTACAGTACCGGTGATCCCCAGAGACCATGACCAGCCTCCCGGGCTTGCCGGTATGAGATGCGCAAGCTTCGCGCTGCAAAATTGGCAATCTCTCGAACACCTACCTCGAGCTCTAAACACCTGGCGCGAAACTCCTCCAAGGATGAATTCAACAACAGATCATAGGGAATGAACTCGGACGCCGAGCGCGTGAGCCGAGCTGTCGCGGCCATACGGAACAGATCCCCAGTATCAGCTGAAATACCGATCGCTCGAACCTCTGCAATTTGGCTCTTGATTAGGAGAGCTTTGCGTTGGATCAAAAGTGAGAACTCCTCGGCCGGCACAGAGCCAATTCGCTGCCAAAGCCCATCGACACAGACCAAGTCTGCTGACCTCTCGATATCGCCATGGCTTGCCTCAACTACGCGATCTACCAGCCGCTCAAGGATCTGGGTATCGCAAGAGAGCAATGCCATAAGCTTTGACGACAAGAGGTGGATGCGAACTGCCATTGCGCAGTTGCGGTCGTGTGACGAGCTTTCGGTGCACTGCAGGTCGGGTAGGGGAGGCAGATCGAGGCAAAGGCTAAAGCCTGGGTGTGCTGTTGCCTCCGCAGCTGGCTGATTTTTAGCTTGGGTAGCTTCTTTCATGATGTCCTCGCGACTTGATCGCTGAATAATTGAGTTCAGGATCAGGTCGAGGAGGGTGTGTCACCACCAGGTAAGAGAAAGAATTCGGCAGAGATGTGGGGCCGACGACCCAATCTCAAGGCCGGGGAGTAAGGACAAACTGACCGGTCCTTATTTGAAATACTTGGAGGCCGCCTCCGTAACTGTTATCGGAGCCCGCAGGTCACCAAGAACGAATCCAGTAACCAGTCCTTTGTCCTGCAGGCTAGCCAACGCTCTCTCAGCCTTCTCTACAGAAAGGTCATTGAGGGTGCATAGCTCGGCGACGGTCAAAGTATAGGGTTGGTTTGGCGTCGTATTGTCAGGGGTGCTGTTCATCGAAGCGGACCATTTAGATTATCGATGGCATTATCATCAGCCAGATCGGGATGAGTCACAATAGGCGCTGGACCCGAAAGCTCTGCAGACACTGATCGCTGTTCAAAAAACACCCAGGCGAAATATTTGACGTGCTGGTGAGTGGGGGAAGGAGTGTCCACAGAGTTATGCACAGGAATTGTGGATCAAATTATTCCCGATGCTATCAACGCGATATTCAGGATCGCCTCGGGCCTTGATCCCGTGAAACCAGACTTTTGAATCAATCTCACGCCATCGTTGAGTGCGCGGAGAGCGAGGTCCGGTTTGCCGTTGCGCTGCGCGAGATCAGAGACCAACAAATAGGCGTCAAGACGCTTTGAATCATCCGTGAAAAAATGGAAGTCCTGTTCAGGTGGATACACCCCTGAGGAAGCATTAAGCGCTATGCCAATTAGCCTGCGGTTATCATTGGTTGCAAGTGAAGAGGAGACGCGAAATGCCTCCCCTGCGATCTGTCGTGAATCACCCGGCAGGCCAGATAATGCGTAAGCTGCAGCAATCTCCACCACCAGATCAAAATGTTTTCCGGGACCCTCTGCATTGGCCAGCAGGTACTGGCGAAGAGCTTTTGCACGCTCAAGATCGCCAGTGATCAACAGTCCGTTCAATCTCCCTTGAAGTGCCTTGTGATAACCCTTGGTGTTGCGGATCGATAGCGTGTTCAGAGCCTGACCGAGCTCATCACTGTCGAGCTGCTGAGCTGTATGGTTGATTATGTTCAGAACAGCGAAGTCACTAGCCGGCTGGTGTTCTATCCTGAGCGATGCAGCAAGAGCCCTGTTGCTGTGGCCATCAATCATCAATCGGAGGTTCTGACCGGCTTCTGTGAAGGCCTGTAGCTGTTGTTGAACGCCTGGCTCGTCAGAAGTTGTCCACTGCTCCCGGACCTGTGGTTTCAGTCGGATCATCCCTGCGGCGTCAAGCGCAACGAGCCTGTGTTGAAGGTAAGGGCCTAAATCCTGTCTACCGTCGATCAGGGCGTTCACCAGCTCGGAGAGACACTGGACTTCAATGCCCTCGGTACACAAAGCTGCCGGCCTATCGGTAACCCATGTTGGCTGGTTTGAGGCGCACCCGGCGATCAGAGCGATACCGAAAGTGATGCAACTGATGCGCATCATTCTGAGAGATCAACCTGATGAATCTTCATGCCTTCCGCTGAGACCGAGTCGTATGCGCTTCTTGCAGATTCGGACGCTGCATCGAGACTGCCAAGGCAAAACACATGGCTTATCTTGCCCAGGAATTCCTTGGATGAGTAGCTTGCATCGATCCCCAAAATTCGGATCGGAATGTAGTTGTCATGAGCATATCGTTCTACAGCGTCTGAAGTGCCGGGCTCATTCAGAATGAATATCTCATCAGGATTACGGTTGGAGAAGATGTGGTCCATGATCCCGCTTACCTGGACAGAATCCTCCCCCTGTCCCAAGAAGAGTACGCGGCGCCATGGTTCGGGTGAGGCCAGCCGCTCAACAATCGAGTCCCGGGTCTGCTTAAGTGCTGGGGAGGGGTACTCGTACTCTTCATCCCCAATGATGGGCATGAGTTTGTCCTTGTTCTGAACAAGCTGCATATAGAGACCGGCGTACAAAGCGAGGAGACGGTTTTCCACCCAATACGCGCTGGGCTCGAACTGCGCAGCGACACCTGCTGTTTCAAGAATGAAATCATCACGGTCTCGAAGGCCTAATATGTAGGCCCGGTATTCATCATCCACCCCCCGAAGCTTCTCAGCCTCAACGAAATGCATCATTGACCAGTAACTTTCCGGGTTGCCTTTAACGGGGCATCGGTAGCCAACGAAAGGAATCTCGGCGTATGGGTCAAATATAGGAACACTATCGCTCATGGCTAACCTAAAAGACGTCTCAGTCGGTTTACGTGCGAAACAGGGCCTTTCATCCCTGGGGCAACTTTAACGCTATCTTCGGCGGCTTTGAGGATTGATTCCACCCGATCAGGGGTCACATTCGCGCCGCAGTAAAGCTCTTTGAGCTTTCCCTTCCAAAGTCGCCGCTCAGAGTCGGTAAGTAGATCCGGGCGGTTGCGGAGTAAAACACGCCGGCCTAATTCAAGAATGCGATTGTCATGAGCCTGCGGGAGCAGTTCCGGCCACTTTGCAAAATCCGCAGCGTGAAGGCGCTGGATCAGATTCCGGTCGGCCTCGTGGTATTCACCAGCGAGCATTCGATAATCAACGTCAGC
Source organism: Halopseudomonas sp. SMJS2 (assembly GCF_029866945.1). Lineage (NCBI taxonomy): Bacteria > Pseudomonadati > Pseudomonadota > Gammaproteobacteria > Pseudomonadales > Pseudomonadaceae > Halopseudomonas > Halopseudomonas sp. SMJS2. The sequence goes on from NZ_CP123446.1 coordinate 178,999, forward strand.
GGGCATTCTCGTATCGCCGATGATTGGCTCATCAAGAAGCCGCATCACCATCTGATCTGCTCCACGCAGCAGCTCAATGTTCTCGTTCACCTTGCCGATGTTCAAAGACAGTCGCTGAGCGTCCTCAGGCCTTATGGTTGCAAAAGGCGCTATGAAAGGGAGTCGGCTCAGGTTCAGGCGAACGATTGGCGCCGAGACCTGGTCCGGCCGACGGCGGACCAATTGGTCGAGAGAAGGCGTGTGGGGATCGCACAATTCCGTGAGATCGCAAGATAGATCTGCCAGGTAGACAATGTCTGGATAGCTCATGTCAACAGCGATGGCCATGAAAACCCCAAAGTGCCGTTCATTCGGAATGCTTTGGTGTATCACCACGCATGGATTGACGCTTGCCATGTCACTTAGAGCACCATTATCTAGCCCAAGCAGGGCCTTAGAGCGATCCGGGGCTGCGTACTCCATGGCAAAGGAAACAAGCTTTTTGGCCACCGAGGTGAGGTGAGCGAAGAGCTTCACCAACCGCTTAGCGTTATTTTCATCCTCAAACTCGGGCATCCGCAAAAGCCTGTCGCGAAGTTGAAAGTCATTATTTACCGCTGCCCCAAGATCCCAACCTATCGATTCCGGCCTTAGGATATGGATAGCTCGCGTGAGGGTAGTGATGTCCAAGAATTGGACACGCCTTGGCAGGCTCGTATTGGGGTAGAGGGAAAGGCAGCGGTAAAGGGCGTTTCTGATGTAGCCATCGCACCCAGAAGTCGAGCCAAGGCCGATATGAACCGTTTTAGGCCTGAGAAACAAAGATTCGATCTGGCGCGACCATTCGTACTCGCTTACGCCCTGGTTAAGTGCATGGTCATACAGCTCCGTGTACTCAATCCCTGCAGGTTCAATGAAAACGTCATCGCGAACCTGGATGTACGTTGTATCGGCAGCTGCTGGGCCTTCAGTTAACGAAGCGGAGTCGAAACGAAGTACTTGGCCCTCTGAGGAGCTACGCCCAACCGTTAGCGCGTCGTAGAAATGGAGCATCTTCATGTATGATTTTCCTGCCTCAACTGACGCCGGCCTCACTCCCAAGGCTTGCGTCTGGCTTTGTGGGGTATTTCACTGCAGGCAGCAGCGGTAACAGAGCTTTGAACATAACGGAAAAACATCTCGACCCAACGCCTATGGCAGAAACCATGTGTACTCAACCATCAGCACAACTTGCCTATGTCAGTTTCAATCGGCAGGTTCACCTGGTGCTCATCCAAAGGACGCGCGACATGGCTACCTTGTGCAAATCACCAGTGCATCGCCAGGCCCTAACCTCGCCCGTCGCCTCTGAAGACATCTTCGAGCTACATACGCACTTGCTATGTCGCAGGTGCGCCGAGACCATTCATCGTTGCGGCTACAGGGACTTTGCCCTTGGAACCTTTGACTTCGGTCGCACCACTATCCACACCGAGGGGGCATCAATCCACCCGATTAGGGGTGAAAAGCAACTTGATCTGTTTTAGTGGTCGGGAAACTTCCCAACCATGTTCTCGCCGGTTTCGAGGTTGACCGAAACCACGTTTTTATCCGTTTTGCCGTAGCGCAATACCTCCCAAATGATCGACATCCCTGCAGTCGTGACTGCGCGGTTGATCAAGCAATCCTGAGTCGCAAGTGACTCAGCCGCCGAGCATGACTTTTCCAGTGAGTCTTTCATCGTCAGAATTTCTGGATAAATGTCCACGGCAGTCGGGTATTTTGTACGCATAGCAGGGTCTAGCGCACCGAAAATGACCTGCCCATGCCTGTGAGCGTTGCCCAGATCAAGCCACATCCCATTGTGATGATTGAATGCATGGGCTATTTCCCGCCTCGCTGATGCAGTGTCAACAGCACTGATGACAATATCTGCCCGTCTAACGGCTGATTGCTCTTTCGCTGCTGAAAATTGCTCTGGTCGCGCCTCCCACTGCAGGCCGAGCATCATGTTGTAGCGATTCACCAGAGCGATAGCCTTGTACTGGCCAAGATCACACGGCCAGAAGCGTTGGCGAACAAGGTTTGGCTCTCGCACAACTGCGTCGTCGATCACTGTTACATGCAGACCAGCGGGGTGGCCAAGGGAAATCAGAGCGTGGTGGAAGGTCGCAAGAGTGTCCACCACCTCACTACCATTTCCTCCGGCACCGATTACAACCACCTTGATAGCATCCGATCTCCAAGTCTGAGGGGTCTTGTATTCGGTGCGCTTGAACTTTGCTTGAATGACTGCGCTCATGCTGCACCACCCGGCAAGTATGCAGCCAAGGTGAGCTTGTTGCGTTCATAGCCTGCAGTTAAGGGAACAAGGCTTTTAGTCGGGAAGGCTTTCCCTGAAACCGAAAGCTCGGCGATGAACTCCTGATAGGCATCTTGTGTGGTGATGCCTTTGGCTGGATTGGCATTGCCAAGGTGAGTACTGGTTGCCTCAATCGCGAAGGACTCATTTGCGGCAATTGCAGCAGCGCTGCCGTCGAAATCCTTTGTCCTCACGTTGCCGCCACACATGGTCCCATCGACATTTATATTGCCCAGCGGGGCAACATACAGAGTGGTATCTGCGGTCGGTCGTGCATTGCCCTTGGTAGCGAACACCCGAAGCGGCTCACCCTCCATCTTGATAAACACGAGACATGGCAGCTTGACTGTGTACTCGGCCTTACGGAAACGTACGGTTGCCATGTGGGCCTTCTTGTACCAGATCATGCTGAGGCAGGACGCGTCTCGCGCAATGACGTTGTCGGGAACCATCTGGAGGGCTGACTGGGTGCCAGCGAACACGTCCAGCATGGCGTCCTTGTCCTGTTGGTTGAACAACCGGCCTGCCCCCAGGGTAAAGCTACCGCCTGCAGGAACGACCTTGTGGGAGGTCACCTCAACAATTCGCGTATCGCTGTTGCGGTGAACCAGAATTGCAATCGACTCGGTGCGCTTACCCAGCATTTTCAACCTCCTTCAATACGTTCATGATCTTTGTCAGCAGAGAGTTCGCCTCTGCAATGACCTCAATCATAGGCTTTAGAGTCTGTGTCACGACCCCCACACCATATTCAAACGCAATGGCTGGATACCCCGAGCTGTCTATATCGTTATTGATAGACTGATCGACAATCTCCCCTAGATGGCAAAAGTTATAGGACGGGAGGACAAAGACGCCCTGCATTAACGGCATAACGCCTTCGAGATTTTCAGAACCGTTCTGCACCGCGACTGTGTCTGATATACCGCTATACGTTTTACCAGCTAGATTGTGATCAGCTACGGACCGCATTGCTCCTATCAATACTTGATAAACCTGAGCGTGTTCGGGATAGCGCTCAGCCTGTCCGTGCATCATATCGATCTGTTGCTCACATGCTTCCGGCATGCCACGGTCGTATGCAGACGTGTCGATGCCATACAGGCGGGCGAACGTATCCAGCTCGTGGAGTATAAGGGCCAACTCTCTCAACGCCTCGGGGTTGGAATGGAGTTCGACAGCCTCTTCAACGCCGAGGAAGTACAGTTCAACTTCCAGGTCCTCAAGATTTATGTCCAGAATCATTTCTTCTATGGCTTCGACGGACTTCCCATTTATTGATGTTCTGAAAGTGTCCCAAACCTCCTGAAGGACGTAACAAATACCAAAATCAGGATCAAACATCAGTTGAGGATGGTTGAAAAAGATCATGCCCATACTCATGGCATGCAGAGTGTTCATTACAGCCATTCGCAGCGCGTGGCTTGAAGCAGAATCATCCTCGGGCAGATTCATGTCAAAGCGAATGCCCGAATGCGATACCAGCATCATTGCGCTCTGATCGACTTCCAAGCCAATACCCTCTGGCAAATATGAATGAACGCTCTTGTTGAATTCCCCTAGCAGTAGTCCAGCAGCTCGTTCGCCAGTATTGAGCAAAGACACGACTTTATTCGGCTCTAGCAGACCGACAGTCACCGACTCCCTGGCCAGCAGGTGAATCAGTTCAACGGGCAGGGCTGAATCTCTGCATCCGATTAGTTTGAGACGACTGCGGGCTGTCTTGGTGAAAGGGCGTTTGCGGATTTGGAAGGTCTGCCCGAACGAGAGGACTGCGTCCTGAATTGCCATCTCTAGGCTCACCAGGGTCTCGCGCTCCACCAATCGCTCTAATGATGCCTCGCTGACAAGATCGTCGCTTGCGCAGGCTCTCAGGAAGCTCACGCGACTTGGAATCTCCGAGTCACGTAGGCCCATGGTACGTTCAGGTAATGAATCAAGGTAGGCCCGAACCCCTGCAGTGGGGTTGGGCTTTGGCAAAGCTGCTACCGGGGCAGCGGGGAATCGGTACTGAGTGGGACTCCACTCTTTGCTGATGCAAGCGTCCATAGCGATTCGGCCTGTTTGGATGTCAATTTGTAATCTCTGATACCCATAGTTTCCTTGATCGGGCCGGTGTCAGAACCACCCGCCCAGCTATCAAGCAAGGCCAGTGCTTTAGCCTTTGTCGCCATAATTCGCCTCCCGGAACTCATAGACGTACTTGTCGCCCTCTACCACGGGATCAATGATCTTTGCGCCGTTGAGCCGTGGGTACATACGGGCGTAGTGACGCAGTACTTCGCGGGAATCCAGCTCAGGATTGGGGTCTTCCAAATCCAGACCCGCATACCGGAACACCCGCCCCATCTCGATGATTGCTGCCATAAAGTTCCCCTCAGAATTCCTTGGCGATGTCAGTGGCGTCGGCTGAGGTGTCATCGTCCTGGGCCGCATCTTCGGACGCGGGCATTTCATCAGCACCGCTGTCCTTCGCTTCTGTCGCTGCTGGGGCCTTGGCAGAAGCTGCCTTCTCAGTGGCATTTTTTGCGATCTCAGCGAGGGCGAGGAGGGTATCCTCACCAGCATCGATTACGTGCCGCATACCTTGCATCTTTGTTGCCAAGGCGGCTTCTACCTCTTGAGGGTCGCCGGTAACGATCATGGGGCGAGCCATCAGACCGTAGACGCGAACCACGTCTGGGCTGGCCTTCTCAGGCACAGCGCCCAGCTCGGGGGTGATGACAACCCGTATCTGCCCCCCGGCCACGCCGGAGATTTCAACATGGATGCGCTTGCCTTCACTGGTGATAGCCTTGGAAATATCGGTAAAAAAAGTCATGGTCGAACTCCTTGTTTGCGATGGGAGAATTATTAGGCCGCAAGGGCTGTGTCAGTACCCTTGGTGGCCTTATTCCCAAATAGCGGAGGGAGATAGCCTTTCCAGTCAAAGCCTTCGAGCGCCAGCATTGCCTTCCCCAAATCCTTAACCTTGCCATTGGCCAGCTTCTTGAAACTCCCTTCGCCATGTTTCTCGTCGTAGGCGATAGCGAAGCCAGAGAATTTGCAGTCATCGAGGAGTTCTTCCTTGGTCAGCGCATCGAGATATGCCTGATCGACCAAGAACGCATCTTCGTAGGCCAGACCTTCTTGCTCGACCACCGAGCGCGATAGGGCTGCACCCTCGCTGGTGTCGTATGCATCGTTGGTGACAGATCGTTCAAGGTTGAGAACGCCGAGCCGCACGATCAGATCAGTGAGTAGTTCTGTGGGCTGCTTAGCCAGCTTCGCAGTCCAGACCGCTGCTTCGTGCTCACTGTAGGGACGATCAGCAATGCCGAAGCCGCTGGTAATCTCTTTGATCTTTTCAGTGCCAACGCCCCCGACCAGATGTTTCATCAAGGTGAAAATGGCCTGTGCGTATGCGTAGTTCTTGTTCTGCCGAACTTCGCGCTGGGCAAGCTTCACGTTAGTTTCGTGGCGAATGCGCTTCAGCGCCTTGCGCAACTCGCGTGGTGCGGCTGACTTGGCCTTGGCATTCTTGCCAACCTTCGCCTGCTTATCTGACCCAGCAGCAGAATCACCATCAGTTTTAGCCGCGGACTCTGCAGGTTGAACATTGCCCTGAGTCGCCAAGATCACCAGATTCTGATATTCCTCGACCTTCCCTTTATGGCATTCGAGGTTGAAGCAGTGACGGCCAGTGGTAATGCCTTCCTTGCCGTTCTGTGCATTGACTACAGCGCCATAGCTTTCACAGGAGCGGCAAGCACCCACCTGCTCAGTCCCGATGCCCTGATTCCCATCAGTAGCGATCACGGTGTAACCACCGGCAGGGAGCTGGTCGGAGCGGTAAACGAGGGCATAGTCCTCTTTGGCAGCGGTGATACTCGCTTCCATATGGCTGGAAACCTTCTCAGTCCAACAGGTCAGGTTTTGGCACTGTCCTTTTCCGACCGAATCATCAAACATATCCGCGAACGTTGAGGAGTTATGGGCACATCCGACGCAGCCAGTTGTGTCGAAAGTTGCCTTTTCGATGCTCCGGGTTAGAGCCATCAAGCGGTTCTTGGCATCTATGACTGACATGCCAGCGGCAATGATTTTGCCGAGAATGACGGCCTGAGCAGCCGGTTCAAGCGGGCAGAGCAGTTCAGCATGACCGATCTTGATCTGTCCCTGCAGTAGTGCGTCCTCAACCTCACTACACGCATGAGTCAGCAGCACCCGTGAGTTCAGTTTGGTTTGGGACCAGCCCAAAATCCGCATAACCTCAACCTGATCGTTGCCGGTCTGTGCAAGCAGGTCTTTTGCCGCCCGAGCTTCTTCAATCGGCGTCAGATCACGACGCTGCACGTTCTCGATGATGGCAAACTGAATTGCCTCCTCGTCCGTCATGATGCGGATGATGGAGGGCACGGTTGCACGGCCTGCATCAATGGTCCCGTTCCAGCGGGTATTACCGGCAACAACTTCATAGTCGTGGTAGGGATCGCCTTCAACCGGGCGTACAGTGATGGGCTGCTGAACGCCACGATCACGCACACTTTCAACGAAAGCGGTATAGCTTTCCTTATTACGACTCTTGCGAGGATCGATCCGAGGATTACGTCGAATCCGGTTCACATCCAGATCGTGTATGACTTCTGCAGTAGTAGTTGAATCGGTCATGGTTTTTGCTCTCGCTGATTAAGATAGGGCTAGATTGAGCCCGTCCCGTCTGTGTCAGAACCGAGAAGCAAAGAAAAACCCCCGGCCAAATGGCACGGGGGTGGTGGGCATGGACTGGTCCGCAACCTGCTGGTCAGTACCTAAGATCGAGTCTCGCGGCTACGGATCATGAAGTCAGGTCTGCGGACCCCTGCAAACGATCTGTTGTTCAGCGTGGGAAAGCTAGTCATGGTTTTTCTCAGCCCCTTCCCCCACTTGTTGATGGCCTCTATCTGACCCTGGGACAGCGACCACTCATAATGCAGTGTGTCGAGCATGGAGTTTAGATAGTCACGTCTATCTGGCTTCGTGTTCTGAAGAGCCAGCTTGAGCCAGTACTCCAGGCCGATGCAGCGCCGGATATTCCTGTCGGAGAAGACACTGTTGTCGATGGCTGACTTGCGCATGATCCCCAACAGCAAACCTTCGGCGTCAGGACTCAGCACTCCAGTTTTATTGAGATGCCAATACGCCTGGCGCATGACTGCGGTGACGTTGCCGTTGAACTCACCCATGACCTCGTATCGAAGCCGCAGATATTCAACAGCTGGAAGATGGATTGCAGAAGGGGAGGGGGCTTCGCTCGTTTCATTGCCCGGATCGAGGCGGGGTTCCGGTTGCTCGCCGGGGGAGGCCGTTGAACTGGGACCCGATCTTGCGGCTTCACCGCGCCGACCCTCTACGACCAGCAGTGCCATGCTGGCAACGTCGAGGAGCCGTTCCTTTGGGTCCCCCATCTTGGATTTGGCGCAGCCTGGACCGGAAAATGCTTCGCGGCCGTCGCTCTGTCGAACAACTATGCCTTTCTTCGCCTTCAGCTCGCGGCGGCAAAATATGCAATAGGCCCCAACTGCAGGTAAGAAATCAACGCGCGCATAACTCCAGCCCATGGGGGGTACCCCGTTATTCGTTAATGGTGACGAGCACAGTCCAAGAATTATCGATCACGATTACCTTGGGTTTGCCGACCTGAATTTGAGATGTATCGGAAAACGCTTTTGTCTCCATTTCCACCACGGTGTTTTGGCCACATGAAAGGATTTCACCTGGCGTCATCGACTTCAGGGAACTGACCTGGCCGATTACCTCCATGTTGTAGGAGCCATCGGTGCCTTCTCCTGTGTCCCTGAAGGTCAGGAAGAGTCCTGGCCGGTAATCGCTTTCCCGACAGATATCTCGATTTCTAACCTGGTCCTTTACGGCGATCTGGTAGGGGATAGCATCGCGAAGATCTATCGAGTGCCGGCCTGCGGTGAGTTCGGTGTAGGAGTGGTAGATGTGGCTGTCACCTTGGGACACCGAGACTTCCACGACTGGTACGGCATAGGCGTATCCCGACATGAGCGCTGCGACTAGCGGTATGGCGCGCAACAAACTGGAAGAAATCATTTCACGTCCACCTTAACGGTCAGCGTTACTGGCTCTGCTCCCTGAAGGGTGTAACGGTAGGTCTCGCCCGACTTACCCTCAAATGGGATGGTAAGTCGATCAAGGCGAATCAATGGTTCATCGGTCCCACCAAGCGTGTCAGCTGGGACATACATGCGATCTACCCCGAGGCAAAGTCGAAGAGTGTTGTCCTTGATCGAGAGGTCGCGTGCCCGAACGAAGTAGCCTTGTGGGTAGTAGAACAGATCGCCTTGACTGATCATCCCGTTCGACTCAGTACCGAGCATCCACGTTACGCTCTTTTGGAAATCCTTAGCAAAAACCGGGTTAGCCCGGTGGGCGGGAACTGATACGCTGATATCGTCTGAGTCCTTGCCTGGCCCTTGCGCCAGGATCTGAACTTCAAATTTGAAGGGATACATGCTGTGTATGCCGGTAGGAACATACTGCTTGCCCTCACGCCAATCCCGGGCGCAACCAAATGCACTGGGCGCAATGGTTTCTTCAACCAGAACTGTGCCCGAGTGTTGCTCAGATGCGTAGGAATATGAGGTTAGGGTAGTTGGCTGGGGTGTGGCGCAGCCCCCCAGCACGATAGCAACAGCCGAAGTTCCTAAGGCAATCTTTCGCATGTGAGTCCCAAAATCAGGTTGAATCAATGACCCATTCACGTTCCGGCAGAACGTTACTCAGGGCGGTTCTGGCAGAGACCAGTGTCATCGGCTCGACAATCGTTTCGATGCGAGCGGGGCCAGCCGAACCAAGTAGAGATAGTCCGGACCAAATCTGGATGAGCACTGAATCCCGTGTGGCGGCATTTCCTCGAATGGCGGAGATGATCTGGTAAGAATTCATCACTTCGGATTTACCACCTGCCACAAAGATGATGTCCGGTCGCATAGAGGCGATGCAACCGAATAGGGGGTCAAAACCGAGAATTAGCTTTGAGGGTTCGCGAGGACACTTCACCCACTCTCCGGCGTAGTTAATTCCGGAGGTTTCGATTCCAAGTGGGCGAAGAACCTGCTGAGCACGGAATACCTTTCCCGGATCATCCGTAATGAACAATGCCTGCATGGTTTATGCGTCCTGTTGCCTGTTTATGATACCCGGTTCGGTTTCAGCTGAGCCGGGATTAGGGTCAAATGGTGCCTCAACTGGAGGTCCGATGTCCGACACACGTTACGATGTTTTTCACCTGACCTTTGTGGAATCAACCAGTCAGGATGACTCCCCTCGGTTCGCCAGGCTTACCAGGCTGCCAGACAGACTTCGAACTGAGTCCTGGAAACAGATAAATCGGAACGCCCCCGCTTTAGCCATTCTCCTGAAAGACCCATTTCTCAAAGCTGCTATTGAGCTGTTCGATGCAGACCTGTACATCGAGGCTGCAATCGTTCCTTGCTTGCCGGGCGAAGGGAATGGGCTGAAGCAAAAACCTTAGTAGGGTTTCAAACACAGCTTCAGCCTAAGGAACGCTGCCTGTTTCTCCTCGGCACTCAGCAGCGGCTCCCACTTCTCCCCATCCTCGCCGACAGGCACCAACGGGCCAGGATCTGGCTCCAACGATATCTGTCCTTCAGGCCTGAGTAATTCCGGCTTGGGCTCAGGGTGAACATAGAGAAGATGCGAGATAGCTGCCTCAATCTCCGCTTTGCCAGACGATGTTCTAGCCCCTACTAGCTGATAGCAGAGGTTGTCTAGCGTTTGGGCTAGGGACTCGTTATCAGGCGCTTCCTGATCAACCCAGCGTTTGACCTGTTCAAGCAGGCGCATTGGGGTATTTGCCCTGGGATGGTGAGCGGAGCGTGCGCTTCAGATCCGCAAGAATGTTTCTGCGCTCGTCTTCTGACAATTCCTTCCGAGGTGCGGTATCGATGGGTACCAGTGGGCTGGCATCAAGCTGTGGCCCGCTTTGGGGCTTCTCAGGTGCTATCTCAGTTTGGGGGGGCTCCTGGGTTGCCAGCAATATCGATACGTCGCCACCGCGATTGTCGTAAGTCTCAGCCAACAGATCGAGGGCAGCTTCTGCGTCATCGACCACCTCAACGTTGCCAGTGTTGATACGTTTAAGCATGCCCCGGTAGGCGCTGGCAATTTGAGCCAGATCCGGGTTTGACGAGTTCAGCCAGTTTTTTGCTCGAGTGAAAAGATTATCGATTTTCATTGGTCACCTCCAGTTGTGACCTCATTGAAAACGAAGTGGCTTGGTGTCAGAACCGGCCTGTGAATCACACTGACCGGGTTTACCAACCCCTATATTTTGAATAAAGAAGAAGAGAGAAAGAAAAAGAAAGGGAGTTGGCAGGCTCTAGAACGGGCCATTCAAGGTAACAAAATGTTCTATACCTAACTTATATGAATAAGCAGTAACTTCCACGTGGCACGCGAATGTCCTGAACCTGACTAATTTTCTCCTGACTGTGGCCCAGACCTGAGTAAAGCTGTGGCTACTGTGTCGAGGACCCCACTAGATGCCGTAGATAACAATCCCATTTGCCAAGCAAAATCGATCATTAAATAAACAGTGTTTCAAACCTCAGTGCCAGAGTGTTCTATACCTCGGTATCACAGTGTCCCAGACCTCACTACTAAGTTTCGCATAGGGGCTCCGGATCGTGCATCAAGCAGGCCAGCACGGTGCCTTGAAACCATGGACAGTATGAAGGTAAATTCAAAGTTCTTGATGTGAGGTTGGTGCTGCGCCACTGCTCGGAAGGCCCTTTTGCTGGGTGCCACAGGGGTGGGGAATAGTGGGGTACAGAACACAGTAGGAAAGGCGAGTTAAACTGAGTTGTCGTTAGGTCCTGGACATCTTTAATGCGCTCGCGAGTCGCGGCAGCTCACCGGGAGGATGGCTGAAATAGAATCTTGTAGATTGATATGACAACTGATCTGAACCCACCTACAGCACGTAGGTGGGAACGGATCTATCGGGAGGGAATGAGCTTGCGGCGAGCGGCGCCTGAATTTGCTTCAATGACCGTGGTGACGAATTTGTTGGTAGCGAAAACTTCATACTCGTAGTCTAGGATCTTGCGTCCTTTGCTGGCCTTGACTGGAATGACCCTGTAGTCAGGCTTGAACAGACCAACGTTGATCAGGCTCTCGATAGCCCTCTTCACCTGACGGTTGTCCTGGGCGATGAATTTGCCCGGTCGCCGATTACTACCTGATGCAAAGAACTCCATCATTGTAAATCTAAATGATTTTGCCTCGCTGGCATTCTTCCAAAACATCGAAACGAATCTGAGCAGGCCGCGACCAAACCCAGAAGTAATAGACATATCCAGCCCGTATTGATAGAGGCGGAACTCGCCACGCTTGACCTGCTGGGCGATGAGAGGATGGAGCTCGACTTGGCATCTTGGTCTGGGATCGTCGTTGCCAGCCTGGTAATAGGCGCTGTCACGCCTGGGGCTCCTAATAATCAGGTTATTGATGTAGCCGCTGGAGATGTCCAGGGAGGTGCCGTCAGGCAGAGTAGCATCGATTCTGACATTCGACTGTGCAAGCACCTGAAGCGCTTCGCGGATCTCGCTGTATGAATACCGGTGTCCGAACTCATCCAGCTCTTTCTTGAGCTCGTACAATGTGAATTTAACCAGACATCGTTCTGCGGTGATATCGGCAGTCTGTAAGGTCGAGAACTTGCGAATCGCCTTCTCCACGAATTCTTCACGAACGCCAGGGAACATGCCCACGTTGTGAAAATGCTGCTTGGTGCTGCCGTCAGGAAGCTTCTCAAGCGAGCGCTTACGGACCGTGGCTGCAGTAATCGTGAGGGTGTAGGACATCGACCTCACTTCCGAGGTTATTTCTTGGTTCATGTTTTCGAGGGAATGAACGGTTCGCGATTCAAAGAAACGCGGTACTGCATCGTAAATTTCTACCAGGTTCCCGAGATGAGTTTCCGAGTCAGGTATTTTGTACTCGGTATGGGTGACCCGCCCGCTACGGCCACCCAGCACCACCGGCTGGGATATGATTTTGGACGGCGAGCTTTCCTTGCCGGTGTTTGCCTTGGACATGGAAGTACTCAATGGCTTACCGAACAGATCAATCTCTCTCATCACGCTCCCCATGGCCCTAGCTCGACGTAGATGGCTGAGCGATAGCTTCGATAACCCTGAACTGACAGTCGGTAATACCCTGGTCCAGGGAGAGAATCATCTCGATTTCGTTGCTGACCTTAGGAGCGCTATCGCTAAGAGGATCGATAATCTGGGCAAGTTCAAGGTACTGGGACGATTCGATTTCGTCCTGGTCAGAGCACACCGCAAAGGTGTTATCCACGCGTAGAAGCGATAGCTCATGAGCTACCCCGACTATAGTCTGCCCATCTGGGTCATCGAGTAGATTTCGGACGGCGTTGCGCTTGAAGTCGTCGACCTGGGAGAAGGTGTAGCCCGCTTCGGATGCAGCCTCAGTGACCAACTGCTGATTCGTGCTATACGCGGCCACCGCTAAAGCAGCACTGATCACAAAAAGCGAGCCAACTGCGAAATTAAGAGCCTTCGACATTCAATGCCTCAATACCATTAGATTTTGATCAGCATAACGATTTGCCGGCTCGTTCCAACTCAAAAGGGGTGCACAAATGGGCAAGGGCAATGAGCTTGTTGGATACCCGTTTCTCCCCCCCGATTGGGTGGAAGCCACCGAACCTTGCCGGTATGTTCTTGTGGACGAAACAAAGGGCTCCCACATGAAGCATCAAGTCAAAGTTCAAACATCGCTCTTTCTTGCAGCGTTCCTCAGCGGTTGCGCCTCAAATTGGATCAACAGCCCCAGTCAGCAGACGCTCAACTTCGTGAATGATCTCAAGCTAGAGGGCTACACCTGTCAGGCCCGACTGTCAGACATTGTGTGTTCACAGACCACACCGATGAAGCAAAAGGCTCCAGCACTATGCACGTCCGACGCCGGATGCGTCGATCAGCCAGGCCATGAGATCCGCAACGTCTACTACATCACCGAAAAGGGGAATGGCATCCCCAAGATCCGGCATGTCATTGATCGAAAGGCCTTGTAATCAGCAACTACAGACACTCCCTTGGTTTGACGAAGTGGATGCGAACTCCTTCCAGTAGCCCCGGAGGGCGGGGCCCATAGTGATGCTCGGCACCTGCGTGGAAAGTGAAGCAGTCCTCAATTTCATTGGCCGTCTTGGGCTCGGCGTCTTTGAGTGAGTTTTATGCAGCCTTCCGGATCGTAAAAACTACAAGGACGGTCTCCACTCGATAGGGAGGATTAAACCGAATCACTACGCAAAACCTAGTGAACGGTAAGCTTCCTGGTCTCGGGCTGGCCGGCAAGCGGTATGGCCTCGAAGCACACTCCAAAGGGCGCTGCTTCGTCGATTTGTGCATGGACGTGATAGCCGGGAAGGTGCTCTGCCGCATACGCGACAACTGCCTGAGAGATATCCTGCTCGTACATAACCGTGGGGCCCGAGTTTGTGGCGATGGTGATCACTGTGTTTTATCCCTTACTAATATTTTGGTGGGTATTGCTGGATGACTGTTTGAGATAGCTATTATCAGGGGCAGCAACAGTGCCGCTAGCCTTGGTTAACCCATATGGGTAACTACCGCTAAAGCAGCGATCGCATACCCAATCCACTTATGCGGATGCCCATTCTCCAAGCGAGAAATGGTGTGTCTTGAAATGCCCAGCTCACGAGCCAAGTCATCCTGAGATAGGCCGAGCTGATTTCTCGCGTGGATCAGATCCGGAGCTGTCATGGGGGAGCTGATAGATGGAAAGATCAGTGAGGCCCTGAGACCTCTGCAGGCCAGCTCAATCCACTGAGGTGGCTTATGCTTCTCCCACGCCCCGAACGTCGTCCGGCCGACTCCAAATAGAGCGGCCAGATCGGACTGGGACATTTTCAGCTGTTTGCGAAAACTCCGAAGGTCAAAGCTGGTACCCAGGCGTCTACTCATGCGGCATACTCCTGACCCCAGCCATGCGGCGGCTGAGCAGGGTCAGCATCAACCCATGCCTTAATCAGTACTGGATAGGGTGCCTCGAGTGAAAGCACTCCATACCACTGGCCCTTGACCCGCGAGTAACCCTCAAAGAGGGCGCCGGCATAGAGGGAGGGTATGCAGTCGCGGCGGAACCCGACCCTTACACTTTGGCGTCCGTCGTGCCCGGGTATTAGCAGCAAGGTGACATCTATGTCAACCAACATCTGATCCTGGCCGTGGCGGAACATGGTCAGAGCAACGCCATGGTCAAGTTGGTTTCTTTCACAGACATGGAAGCCAAAGTCAGCCAGGTGCTGGGCCATTATCTCAGCCGCCTCAAACGTTAACTCTGGGGTTATATTCCCGAGACCAAGGCCGGGATGCAGGCTTTTCTGTAGGGCATCTGTCACCCTGTTTGATATCGAGGCCATCATAGTGCACATGCCCGGAGCCGCCTGCCCAGCTCATGAAGAGCCTGCGAGATATCCCGAAGTTGCATTTTGTCCAAGCTGGCCAAGGTACCGGTTTCTTTCATGTGGGCTTTCAAGCGCACGGCGATTGAACTCCGGATCTTCTTCAGGTCCTCATTGTCATCACCGTCGGTGAAGGGGAACGCACAATGCTTCAGCTCCCATCGGATCGTGTCTTCCACCATTGAGGTGATCTGAATCACCAGACAGTCATCTTTGATCACAGCGACAAGGTTTTTGCCGTCAGTGAGTACCGTCGACACCTTTCGAGGATTTGCCCGTTTACTCAGATATGCTGCAGCCCCCATCGCAAGAAGCCTTGTTTTGACATATTCGGCCGCGCGGTCCGGCAGTCTCGGTAACGGTGCGTAAAGAAAACCAGGCTTTCGAAGCCCGGCTCGCTCATCATCGCTCGCGACAAGCTCGGTATGCCCTGTGTCAATTGCCAGATCAATGAGGGATTTCCAGGTGGTAATTCCCATCGAAAATACACGGTCGTCGACGATACGGAATTTGAGCGCGGCGCCGGCGCTGAGGCGCGGTCTGGTGTCCGGCACGTGCCGCTTCCTGCCGTTAATCGAGTTAACGTCATACGAAGCGGGTCCAGAGCTCTTAAATAGCTGCAGCTGGTCGAGTGGAATCATTGGGATCTCCTGTTAAGTTGAACCCATTCAACAGCTGGCAAAGGTGTGTCAGAACCGACAGCAAAAAAAGGCCCTTGGGGAAGGGCCTGGAAGGTCACATCAATCCTCAGTTAACAGAAGCTTTGGGAAGGTCACCCAAACTCTCTAAAACAAGAAGTGCCTCTATAGCCCGATCGGTCGTTTTGGGATTTGCATACGCTTGCATAAAGCCCAGCAATAGGTTGCGAAGAAGCAGACCGGTTGCTTCATTACGCGCGACGGTCATCATGCTGAATTGCTCAAGCAGCTCGAGCGGCATCTGTTCGAGGAAATCTATTCCGACCTGGTCGGCAATATCTGAAAAAAGAATCGCCAGGGCGTTTGCATCGTCGCAAGCCTGATCTTCAAACGCCAATTCAAGGCCGCCGTCATCCAGATCGTCATGCACGACCTGTGCTTGGGATACCAATCGGTCAATCCGGTCTTTGCGGTTCAATTCATTATTCATTTTGGGGTGCCATGGTGCCTAGCTTACCAGTGTGAATGTGTCGATAAGTAGTGTCTGGTGAAGCCTTTTGACCACAGAGAAAGCAAAGCCGCTGAAAATGGGGCTGAAAGGTTGTCTTAGAGCGATAATTGTCAGTTACGCGGAAATTGTTTAGTGGGCTTGAGGGGCTGTGGAGAGCCAGCGCATGACAGTCTGCTGCTCGATGTCGGTAAGCTCTGCCCAGGCCTGTTGAGTCGTTAGTCCGTGAAGGCGATCTTTGTCGCACAGAGCGATTGCGGCCATCAGATCAATGGATCGTGGTACCTGGACCGAACGATCAACATCAATCATCTGTATCAGCTCAATCATGCTTTCGCCGTCGTAACAAATGGCTACATCTGTGACTGACTCGCTCCCCCTAAGATCCATTTCCCAACATGGTGAGAAACGAAACCCGTACTGGCCTGAATGTCTGTTTGCAGACACGACAGCTGTGAGCATCCCGCTATGGACTATCGCCATAAAGGCGGGAGTATCGCTCTCATTGAGGTACAGCGGAACCGAACCACATGCATCTTTAGATATGAAGTCGATCGCTCCTCCCAAGCCTGTTTTATGAATGGCTCCGTTGCGGTCGAAAGACAGTACGCTTCCAGTCAGCTCCTCCAACCTGGTATACAAACTGTTGGATGCAGCTTTAACACCGGGATAGGGCTCTGTTTCGCAGACTGGGTGAAATACGACAGGAGTTAAGCCAATCATCCAGAAGTGCCCTCGGGCGGGGTCACGCAATAGGCCAATGCTTTACGGATATCATCCTCGCTAAACGGCTTGGTTATGTAATCTGTGGCGCCAGCAGACTTCCCACGCGCGATATCGAAAATGCCATCTCGACTTGAAAGCATGATGACCGGGATATTCTTGAACTCTGGTTTCTGGCGTATTAACTGGACGGTTTGGTAGCCATTGAGCCGTGGCATAACAACGTCGACCAAAAAGAGGTCCGGAACAAAATCCAGCGCATGGGCAATACAGTGAAATCCATCGGAGCTTTGCATCACGAGACAGCCAAGCCCTTCGAGGACTTCGGTACCCAGGCTTCGTATGGTTCGCGAATCATCAACCAACATCACCTTCAACATTACAGTGGCGCGCCCATAGTCAATCCTCGTTCATCAGTTGGTGTATGGAAGCAAGAAACAGAGACTCTTGCCACCCAATGAGGGGGTAGTTTACAGCCATACAGAGATGATCTGGCTGTGAAGAGATTTCATTCGCATGCTAAAGCTATTCTGAGCTGAGGTAACTGTCTTCAGCTGGATGGGAGCTCATCTGCTCGACTAAATCACTAACGCAACGATCCATCCTTCCAGGATTCCTGCGGTCTGAATGAGTTTTGACACCGGCAAGGTATCTCAATTCTGAAGCGGACTGAGCTGACCCCAGCTGTGCTGAGGCCGCGTGCCAGCAGTAGGCCTCAAATTCTGGATCTGATGCTGGGAATTTGCGGATCGAAACATTCAGGGCATAGAGGTACGCGGCATCAATATCGCCGGCAAGTGCACGACGCTTCACACCTTCGGCGGAGTTGTCTTCAACAGGCTGAGTAACCTCAACCTCAACCTCAACCTCAACCTCGGCAACGTCTGGCGTCGGCCCCGAGTCAGCCTCTGGTACAGATATGGGGCCCGGCGCTCCATAGAATTCCACTAGGGCTTGTTGAGCGGCGTGATCACCCAACTCTGCCGCTTTCTGTAGGAAGAACTGCCCCATATCCGGGTCATTCAAATGTGGTGCTCGCTGGTTGGAAAGCGCCAGGCCGTATTCACGCATGGCCCTTATGCTGGTCTCGGCAGCTTTTTCCAATAGCCTGCGACCGTACACCGGCGACTCCGGTACTCCATTGCCAGTCAGATAGAGCCATCCAAGCACTCTGATCGATTCTGCATGGCCCATGTTCATGGCCAGATTCAAATGAGTAATGCTCTGGGAAATGTCGGCCGGCAGCAGCTTTCCCTCCTGGTAAACCCGGGCCAGCTCGTAATGAGCATCTGCGCTTCCCTTGCGGGCTGCCTGCTCCAGCAGACCAATCATCGACGCTGAATCGCCAATCGCTCCGTATGCCATAGCCTCATTAAAGGCTTCATCAGTAGGAACGGGTGCGCGGCGTGACTTGTCGTCTGGGGTATTGGAGGAGACCTCTACGACCACCTCAGGGCTCATCATCTCATCATCTAGCGGGATGACAATGGCAGGACGATATTCTGCCTGCGGGCTAGGCGTCGCCTTCACTGGTGGTGGCGTGTAACGAGGTGGGTAGGGCTGTGATTGCTGTTGGGCCCCAGCCGAAGGAGTTGGCGGTGGCTCGTTGAACGGATTGTCATTGCCGGAGTTGTAGTTTGGCGAGGCGCACCCGGCGATGGAAAGGCATAAGAATGCGATCGATAGGTATGTTCTAGGCAAAACAATTGCTCCGGCATTTAATTTGACCATCATGGCTAATCAAAAAGCCGGCGCAACCGAACAGCATGCAAAAACGCTGGACCTCTCCAGGCCTAGCTAGCTCGAGCTGCTGCTAGTGTGCTCTGGTTTAGAGCTCACATTGACGTAGCTATGATTCGCTATGTGGTCGTATACATACCAGCGTATGTTGATTGTGGTCTTTGATCCGTAGCAACCGCGAAAACAGTTTGGTGGTCATGGATAAAGCCTCAATATTCGGTCTTTTGTTTTTTCAGGTTCTAGGTACTACTCGTGATGATGTGATCATCCTCAGCGAAGTCTGAGAGTGTCTGCAGCGTTAAGCGGAATTGGGTCGGTGAGTCGGGTCGATTAGAGGTCGCGACAGTGGGCGATAAACGATTGGATTGTTTCTCGATCGGTTGAGGCATTAACCAAAAAACCGTAAAAGGTAGTAGTGGAGTCAGGATGGAACCCGAATCCGATTTGGTTCGCAGTAGAGAGTGTCTGAGCTAGGGGAGGGCTCACGCGGAAGGTGGCCACCAGATACCCATTCTGGATGCCAAGAGGTGAAATCATGTCCTGAGCATTCAGGCTCACAAACTGCTTATCAATCCTGACGCTATAATTGCGAGCTGACTTCGCAATCATGGGTGTGTTCACCCCAGCGTCGTACAGCGCAGAGAGCTCCATCACTCCTACCCGTCCGCAATGAATCAGAATCTTGCCTGTACCGATCCACGCCTCCTGCTCACCTCGCAAGTAGACCTTTCCCCCTTTACCCTCGATAGTCCATGTGGCAGGAAGAACGCCGTTGTTGACTACGTTCAGCGCGGCAGCTTCGTCAAGCGCCAGCTGTTGCATCCGCCCCCGGCCGACTTGAACCATACGTTCAAATAATGCGGGATCAGCGCCCATTCTGATGAGGTAGCTGGTTATGGCCGCTGACAAGACTTGCCCAACATCGAGATCCAGCTGCCCTGATGTTTGTTTATAGAACCGGTGTATCCCAAAGACGGAACCTGGGGGTGCAAATCGAAAGTATCCGCCTAGAAAGCTCAGAACGCATGAGCTTTGACATTTGCCCACGCCGGCCTGACCATAACCAGCCCCCATCTTGCCAACCGAAGTGTTGAAACCTGCTTTTCTGATGATGCCGCCCAGCTCCATACTAGTCATAACATCGCCACCGTCACTATCAAAGTAAACAGTGCCGGTCGTCACTGAATGTTGACGTAATAGGGCAAGAAATTCCCCAGACAGCGCCTGAGTCATTTCCCCGGAGATGTATATCTCGGCGGGCGCGGATCTGCCGTCTGAGAACTGATGCTTCAGGATCTCGATCCTGGGAGCATTGGCAACGCAGGTAGATGAGATCAGCAAAACGGCCAGAGCCGTCAAAAACCTTGTAAGCAACAATGGAGCACCCTTCGGTAAACCAGCAATGAGGTGGACGTGAGAGAGTCAGGTTCGTTTGGTCTTTCGCCGATCAGGCAGGTCTTTGATGTTCATTTCAATAAGGCGCTCGTATTGATCGCTTTGCGGGTAAGGCGCGGATGGGATAGGTAGTGTCAAAGCTATACCGCGAAGCTCTGCAAGCTTGCGTACCGCCTGCTCATAAGCTTCCTGGTAGCCTCTGCGTCCGATGTAAACACGAACGCGCTTGCCATCTACATTTTCAGAGGAAGTCCAGGCCGCGCGATAAGGGCGGGACTTGGTCACGATCAGGGACAAGCCGGTCAGGTACCGGTGTGAACTGTTTTTACTACGGGCGCCGTTAACGATTCCTAAATCAGCTTCTTTCGCATCACGCCAAAGCATCGCTTGCTTGAGAGTCACCTCAGGACCAACTGCATGGATGATCCGGAACACTGTGCTGTATGAGTGACGCGATTCGCCATGGCCCTGTTGGATGACTGGGCGGTACGCAACAATCGCCCCATCAGCGTTATGTAGTGTGCGGATACGGCGCATTTCAAAGGCTTCGCGTGTCTTCCACGGCCCAATGGGAGCGAACGGCTCTATCTCTTCCGGGGGCTGTTGAGAGAAAGCTGTCGATATCATGATTCCTGGGAATGGGCGAGGGTCGGAATCCTGGCGGAGATGTGTATTACCTGTCGGGTACTTCAGCAAAACTACCTCCTAGTGACTCTTACCCGCAGCGTTTAATTGACGGGAGAGCCTACCGGACAAATGCAGGGTATTCACGGCGAGGTTACAAAAAATGCAGGTTAAACGCCTACCAAAAAATGGAGTCCGGCGAATGGAATGTCATCATTGTCTTACTGACAGATTGTGCCATGTAGTGCTCCTGTAACTTTCGAAGAGTAAAACACATCGGAATTCGAGAAACCGCTCAACAGGGTGTTAAAAATCCCACTACGCCGGGTATAGCTGTCTTGTCCGCGCAAGCATTGCTCTTGCACGCTCGTAAGAAATGCACTGAAGCTTGTCGACCAGGTGCGAAACCTCAGAGAAAAGGTCGCAGGTCTCAAGTTCCCGGTAGCGGTCTGCATGTCGGTGGTCCAGCAGAACAAGGTCAACGAGATCGTCTTTGCTCACAGGAACGACCACGCGGGCATGAAGGTGTGAATTGCGCAGCATGAGATCCGCGCTTTCTGCAATGCCGAGATCCAGTAGGGCGTAGTAGCGGCCATGGTTGAGGTTGTCCAGCCCGACCTGCTTACCGAAAAGTGGGCGGGGAGCATTCATCAGAATGTGCTCAGCCGGGATACTCTCTGCAGGTACGTTCAAGCTGAATTGAACTGGCAGGGCTTCAAGTGCGGTGTTATTGGCAGTGCATGGCATGGGCGTCTCCTCTGCTTTGAATGAGACCATCTTGCCCGGGCGAAAAGAGTGTCAGGAGCCTCGGGCAGTAACTCCGGCCGAAATCACCCTGTAAATCTCACCCATAAAAAAAGCGCCCCTCAAATGAATGAGGAGGCGCCTGGTACTGCCAATGGTCAATCATGCTGCTGCGCGGTACTTCGCCTCCAAGCTCATGAAGCGCTCATGGGCGGCCTCGTGTGAGAGCTGGCCGTTGTTCATGCGCGTGATCACATCTAGCCTCTCCATTCCCCACTGCCAGTCTTTGGTAGTGGCGAGGGTGTCGAGGATGGATGTCTCGGCCGGAATACAGCAACCGGCCTCACAGGCCTCAAAAATAACCTCTTCGGGGGTATTGCATGTGAAATGCGAGTTCCAGCCGTGAATGCCAAACATTTGATACCGAAACTTACCTGGATGACTTGCATCCGGCAGGATCAGAACCCATTGCTTGTGCGTGTTGCTTTCGTTGCCAAAAATCGCCCCAAAACCGACTTCTTCGAAGTGCTTGAACATCTGATCAAGACAGGCCTGCTTCTCGCGAAGCCTGGTGATGATCTCGTCGCAGTACTCAACAAAGTCGACATCAGCCTTTGCCGCTGCCTTGCTAGCAAATCCCTCCTGAAAGGCATCTGCGCGCTCTGCGTAAGCAGTACGAAAGGCAGTCGGTTTCATACCAGCACCTCCCGTGGTGATGGCCGCGCTCTGCTTGCGCGAGCTGCTAAAGCCAATGTGATAAACAAAGGAAGCCGGGTCAAAATCAGTTTTGGGTGAATCTGTGTGGATCGTTTCATTACAAGTGCTCCAACCTGTGAGCGCAGGTGAACTAAATGGATGTCCGCCAAGAGCTCAAAGCTTGGCGGGTTGGACAGCGAACCCAGCACAAGCCCAAGGCCTGAGATGGGTCAGGCCGGCCAGATAAAGCAGTTGTAGCGTTCTATTCGGATTCAAAATTCGTAAACCCCGTCAGACGATATACATCCGTCCACTCGGCGTTGCAGTTATTGCACCCAACTGTTTGTGCTGCAATTCCGCCCTCAATGTTTACGGAGCCGCCCTTGATGTCAGTGTGTAGACACGAGGGACAGCACAGAACTTGCTTGGCAACATATTGGGCATCATTCAGTAGTGATTTCGGCACGGGAAACTCCTTCGGTAACGCTGAAGACATGCCTCCCCTGTGCGGGAAAGCTATGCCCGCAGGTAGGGGGTCGGGCAGGGCCCGGTTTAGTTTTGTTGCGCGATTAAGCGTGAGCTTTCGCACAATCGATAGTTCAGGTGGATGCCACGCCCGCAAAGGCAAACGCAGCTACTACAAACAATTGAACCTTCATCTTTAGACTCCGACCTTTGAGCAAAGGCATAGTTAAGGGATACGCCAAGTGCCCAGGGCTTGGCGGTACTGCAGGTTAAGCCTGCAAGCCAAGCCCGTTGGCCTGATTGCAGACCAAAGGAGGGTCAAACCCGAAGCCAAGCTTCGAGCTGAAGTTTTTGTTCATATCGTGATATGGGAGGAAAGCGGACACAAAACTGCTATTGAGTAGCAATCTCGTAAATCTGGACTTTCCTGCCGATTGAGTTCGAATCGTTGGTTGATCGAGAATTATGTTCCAGCAGTAATGGGGCGAAGGCGCATCATCACTGTGAATCGTTATTCGCCAGTAAGCGGAGGTCCGTTGGAGATTATTCGCAGACAGGCATGATATTGCGCGCAGACTGGGTCTGGCGTGGTGCTGTATCATTCAACCGGCCGGTTGAGACTCACGCCGGAGTGAACAATGGGATATTCACCAATATGGTGTATAGCGGAGAAGTCATTTGACGCTCGATAAATCGCGGAGCGGGACAGAACTACTCGCGTAGTTGATTTGATTGACCATCATTATCTACTCAAACACGAGCCAGAATGGCTGGGTCGTAATTGAGCCTGTGAATACACGTCTGAAGTCCAGGCGCGTGATTCCCAGTTTCGTCAGTCAAAGAGAGACTGCGAGATAGAACACCCCTTTTTTAGCACCCAAAATGATTGGCAGCAACCCGATTGACCGAATTACAAACACTGCAGCTGAATTGGCGCCCGACATGCTTCCATTTTTGCACCCACATTCGGTTGGTTTGCCAAGCCCGATCTATAGAATTCATAACCGAACATGCTTAATGAGTCGGTCATGCCGGAAGCCTGCCCTTTCAATCTGTCGAGACGTAAGTTCCTGGGGCAAGTTGCCTCCGGCCTGATCGTGTCAGCGATATCCCCGATAGCATTTGCGACCGTTGAAAGGCTTCCGGCTACGCCTCGGATCACCCTGGGACGTGATTGGCGCCAAGTATTGCTAAACCGAGATCGTTGGTTGAGCTTAGAGAGAGAAGCTACCGGTGAGAAAGGAACCTTCAGGTACTACCAGAGCGGCAAGGGTTTTGATGGCCGCGGTTACCTCGCTGCCTGCCACCTACTGCGTGATGTTGCCAGCAGTAAAGTGGTGCACATGGATAAACGTCTGATTGATCTTCTGTATCTGATCCAATCGTGGTGCCGCATCAACGGTAAGCCCTACATCATCACCATCATGAGCGGGTATAGGACTCCGGCGTACAATGCGAGGGTCGCAGGTGCCGCTAGGAATTCCGAGCATACGAAGGGAACCGCAGCGGATATCAGGATCAAGGGTCTCAGCACTCACGACCTTGGGGTGCTGGCAAGGGAGATCGGCGTTGGCGGGGTTGGGTTCTATACAGGGAGGGGATTTATTCACATCGATGTTGGCCGGGTCCGCCAATGGTGACGGCCCGGTCGATGAGGTAACTGCTTATCTTGTTGATTATTCGGATTTCTATCCCTTTTCTCGTTGAATGCGTTCGTAAATCTCTTGGCGATGAACAGCTACTTCCTTTGGTGCATTAACGCCGATGCGGATCTGGTTTCCTTTAACCCCCAGCACAGTCACCTGGACCTCTTCGCCAACCATCAGGGTTTCGCCAACGCGACGGGTAAGAATCAGCATATTATCGTTCCTTCAAATGAGTGTTCTGTGTTTGTTCTCGACATGATGTCGTTAGGGCGAGTTAATAATCGTGCCGAACCGGGTGTGTCACCACCGGTCATGGTGGATATCGATCACAACTATTCGGTGAATGCTGGCCGACTTCAGCTGATAGCCGGGCCAGCGCCCTACGGTTACTCGGGCCGTTCGGCAACCAAAATGCCGACCGAAATCCCTGTGCCGTCGAATTCGTTGTTGAAGGGGCCGTGCCAGCTCAAAGCAAAGCCTTCAAGGTAATCCTTTCCCATCATTGATGCAGGCAATATCGCCACGATTCTTCCGCCGCGCTTGAGCAATTTCCCGGCCGCTTCCAGATGCGCTATCGCGCGCCCTTGTGAGAATGGCGGATTCATCAGGATCTTGTCTGCTTTGGGTGCGCTCATCGCCCATGTTAGGAAATCAGCGTTGACTACTTCGTACCCCTTATTGCGAAGAATCTCACATTGAAGACTATTGACCTCGATGCAGGTTGTTGTGTCCTTGGGAAGGTGCTCAGCGAGCGCGCCCTGGCCCGCACTTGGCTCGTAACACACGTCTCCACTCTCTACGTGTAGAAGCTCAGCAGCGATCTCTGACAGGCGCTCCGGAGTGGGGTAAAACTGGTGGGAGTAAATATCCAGAATGGCACCAGAGTCGACGATCTCCCGGATTACCTCCACGGGGTTGTAGTCAAAGCGGAAGTGTGAGGGGCTGCCTGCATTGACCCCGCCAATGGTTTTCAGCACATCACCTGTGGCTTTCAGAAGGTGCTTGTCGGCGTCGGAAAACAGGTAGGTATGGACTGACCACACGTTGTCCCGGCAAGTCGGCCGAACGTCTGCCAGAATATTCAAAACAGCGAAGGGAAGGCGGTTCTCCATCAAGGTGTATTCGCGCTGCTTTTTCTGTTGCTTGGTTGCTGTCCGGAATTTTTCGGGTATCGCAGCCGGGTACAATAGCGCCAACACTTCATTCAGGCGCCAGGCAAATTCGGGATGAATCTCGACGTGGACCGTGCCGACCTTGTAACAGCGAACCCTGATTGCGCCTCCATCTAGCTCCCGCCACTCTCCACGGTGATACTCGTAGGCGTGGGCCAAAGCCTGCCGCGTCAGATAGCGGCTCGGCTCGCCTCTGTTGCTCATCTTCGCGATCACGCACCGAAGATCAGAAATGACATCGGCCTTGATTTCGACAAAGCCGTATTGGCAGAACATCCCCGACAAGATCATCCGAGCGCGGAATCCCATAGGGGAGTTGGTGACATGGCTTCGTGAAAGCGACTGAAATATCCCGTCTACCTTCTCAGCAAAGTACTTGCTGCGATCACTCAACAGGCTACCGATGGTGCTACGTACAGTTTCAAGATCGAAGTCAGGGCAATCGTCTGAGTTCATCTGCGCGGTCAGTTCTTGAGCGCGCTTTGCCGGCATGATTTCGAGCACATCAGTCAGATCCAGCGCCTTGCGCCAGTAGGAGGACTTGAGGAAGTTCCGTGCGCCCTCGTATCCGAAGGAACCAGCTCCAAACGAAGAGGAGACGATTCCGGCCCGGCGTTGCGCCTCGTTGAAGTAGAACATCGCGCTGCTAACATCGGGATCGGCAAACAGGTCACATACCTTCTGGATCTTGGCCAGCTCACCGGCATAAGCACTGCATAGGCTTTCTATCAGTGAGTAGGTGGTAACGCCCTGGCCCTGGGGAATTGCTTCGTTGATAGTGATTGGCTGGTGAGCACCCATGAGATATGACTCCTGTTTAATATGGAGTCATCTTCTAGTGATGGTGGGTGTGTCAGAAGCCTTTGGAAAGTCCTTTGCAAGGCCGAGGAATAAGGCTGTGGATCAGCTCAGGCAAGGACGCTGAGCACTATGACCCCTACAGCGATAGCCAACGGCGTGTAAGTCTGAGAGGTGGCTGTACCATCCATTATTTCCTGGTTTAAACCTCTAAGGAATCGCTGATCAATTCACCTTTGAGGGGGCGGCGTGTCCAGAGAAACACATCACTGCATCAGCGACCACTTATTGGCCGCATGAAGCGGCCTTTTATCCCTGGTTATCCGGCTAAACCGGATAACCAGCCTATTCAAGACGCACTGATCCCATC
Source organism: Halopseudomonas sp. SMJS2 (assembly GCF_029866945.1). Taxonomy (NCBI): domain Bacteria; kingdom Pseudomonadati; phylum Pseudomonadota; class Gammaproteobacteria; order Pseudomonadales; family Pseudomonadaceae; genus Halopseudomonas; species Halopseudomonas sp. SMJS2. The sequence continues at coordinate 205,364 of NZ_CP123446.1, forward strand.
AGCGCGCCCTATGCATCGTCTCGCCAACACCAGATTGGCCAGTCCAAACAGGCTGAACAGCTGGGCCTGGTTTTTGGCCAGTCCCTTGTAGCGGGCTTTCTTGTAACCGAAGAGGTTCTTGACGACATGAAAGGGATGCTCGACCTTGGCCCGGATGCTGGCCTTTTCCTTTTCGATGGCTTGCAACAGCGTTTTACGGGGGCCATCCTTCATCTTCTTGATCGAACCGCGCTTGGCCGCAACGCAGCAACGGGAGTTGCGATCCCCCTTCTCTTCGCCCAAATGCTTCCACATGCCGGTATAGCCGGCGTCGCCGTATATCCGCTGGTCATCGTCCCGAACCAGAAGGTCGGACATGGTCACGTCAGCAACATTGGCCGAGGTGGCAACGAGGCTGTGTGTCAGACCGGTAACGGCATCAACGCCGATATGCGCCTTCATGCCGAAGTACCACTGATTGCCTTTCCTGGTCTGCTTCATTTCTGGATCGCGCTTGCGGGCCTTGTTCTTTGTAGACGGTGCAGCGGCAATAAGGGTGGCATCGACAATAGTCCCTTCGCGCATGAACAGGCCTTGCTCCGCCATACTGGCATTGATCTGTTCAAAGATCCGCTGGGTCAGTTCATGTTTCTCCAGCATGTGACGGAAGCGCAGCAGCGTGGTGGCATCCGGTACGCTTTCAACCGCCAGATCAATACCAACAAAATCACGCATCGACTGACTGTCGTAGATGGCGTCTTCCAGAGCCTCATCAGCCAAGGCGTACCATTGCTGCAGGAAGTAAATCCGCAGCATGCGCTCAAGCCCCATCGGTGGCCGACCTCGTTTGCCTGCCGAGTTCGGGAAGTAGGACGGCGATAGTACCTCAATCAACTTCTGCCACGGCACCACGCTGTTCATCTGGGCAAGAAACCGTTCCCTACGAGTGACTTTCTTTTTGTTCTGATGCTCGGCCTGGGCGAAGGAGATTTGCTTCATGCGAGGGCTCTGTTAGACGCGTGTGGGATCGCTGCATTTTACCCAATCAGGCGGCAGCTGTGGTATTTGTGCAGCGTTTCCCTAATGGATATTAGAAAATACACCCCGACCAAGATCCTGAAGAACATCATTCGCATTAGCCTCTAGTCATTACAAGAACAGTATTATTGGCACTGCCTTTTCGGCAGCGACCTGGTGGGCGGCTGCCATCCGCTCGCGGCGGTACTGCTTAAGCTGGCTTTCTGTCGGGGCCGCCCCGGCTACCTGAAGGCCACAAGCTGTGGACTGGAAAAACATTGAGCCGAGGGTTATCAGCTCGCCGGCGCCGGGGTTTTCGTACACAGGCGTGTGTAAGTCCGGATCGAGACTGCTGAATCCGTGCTGGAAGATACTGGTTTCGTCGCAATCAAGGTGAAACATATCGCCAATTGAATCCAGAGCAATGATTCGAATCCGGTCAAAGGAAACGAACTCCTTTTTTTGCCAAGCGGCAATATTGACGTCCATGCTGGGATGCTTGTACCCAGCACCGTGAAACAGGTAAACAGACCCATACGACCCTTGCCCCCTCATTAGCGCCATGGATTCGTTGTAGGTTGTGCTTATCCGGGCGAATGCTGAGTCAGTGCGAAACGCGGCGGTTGCTTCCAGCAATGATTGTGGGCACTTGGCTCCTGAGACCGGGCATTCTGCCTCTCTGTACACTTTGAACTGCAGGGATTTGTCCTTAGTAGCAGAACCGTTGCTATGGACCACATACAAGCCGCTGTGCTCTTTGCTGCTGTCTTTATTCACTACTGCCAAATAGAGCCAGCTGTCCTGCTGATGCTTGGCCTTGATCCTGAAGCTGACGCCGAAGTGTTTCTCCAGCATAGGAAGTATGAGCTTTGGCAGCTTGGCATAAGTCACGGTCGCGGTGTACGGAATGTCAAACATGAAAGTGCCCTAGTGATCGAGAAGTGATGCATTAAGGATATGGCTAATCAGGCGGTGTCAGAAGGGGCGGAACAAGGGGAGTCCAATCATGCAAAGTACGCCAGACAGCGGGCGAGCGCCCGCTATCTGGAATGGTGCTGATGTTCAGGCTGGCACGTCCTCAAGAGTGTCGGATGTGTCCTCAGGTGGCAGCGTTACCACGGCCTCGACTGGGGATTGAGAAGCGAAAGTGGCGCGGACCTTTGTCTCAAGATTAGCGGTAAATTCTGGATTTTCCTCCAGATATTTGCAGGTGTTGGCGCGTCCCTGGCCCAATCGGGTACCCTCGTTGCTGTACCAAGCGCCGGATTTTTCGATCATTCCATGCTTCACGGCCATGTCCACCAACTCGCCCATACGATTGATGCCGCAACCGAACATTATGTCAAATTCCGTCACCCGGAATGGTGGCGCAACCTTATTTTTGACAACCTTGACGCGGGTACTGTTGCCCACGTCCTCGTCACCCTCCTTGATCGCTTTAATGCGCCGAATATCAAGCCGCACGGAGGAATAGAACTTCAAGGCGTTACCGCCAGTAGTCGTTTCCGGGTTACCAAACATGACGCCTATCTTCATGCGGATCTGGTTGATAAAGATAACCAAGGTATTACTCTCCTTGATCGTGGACGTCAGCTTTCGCAGAGCCTGGGACATCAACCGCGCCTGGAGGCCGACGTGGCTTTGGCCCATTTCGCCTTCGATTTCAGCCTTAGGCACCAATGCGGCTACCGAGTCGACAATGACTACATCCACCGCGCGGCTGCTGATCAGCTTCTCAGCCACGTCCAATGCCTGTTCGCCGGTATCGGGCTGCGATACCAGCAGATCGTCGACACAGACGCCCAGCGCGGCCGCATAGGAGACATCGAGCGCATGCTCGGCGTCAATGAAGGCGCAGGTTGCCCCATTTTTCTGAGCCTGGGCGATGACGGAAAGGGTGAGGGTGGTTTTGCCAGAGGACTCTGGGCCGAAGATTTCCACTACCCGACCGCGAGGCAAGCCACCGACCCCGAGTGCGGCGTCCAGACCCAAGGAGCCGGTACTGTAGACGGGAATGGCCTGATTGACGCGATCACCCATGCGCTGGATGGTGCCCTTTCCGTGAGTGCGTTCGATGACGGCGAGTGCTGATTGCAGTGCTTTAGCGCGACCTTCTGCTGACATGATGTTCTACCTTTTCACGTTGATATGAATTGCTACGTGATCAGTGTCAGGTCATCTAAGGAGTGTCAGAACCGGCTAGATCAATAGGGTTGTGAGAGTTCGGGAGGGGAGATACAGGGCTTGCTATGCCATTCCCATGGCTTGGAGCTCGAGACTATCGTTTACGGAACTGATCCAATGGCGGCGGCGGTGAACATTGCTTCAGCAGTTGTTCCAGCGATATGGGCTTGGACAGCTGCTCAAAGCGCCGGTTGCGCCATGAGTCCGCTGGAGTGTGCTGTGAGGCATGCTTTGTATAAACCCAGTTCAATGCTTGGGCGCCGTTCGCAAAGGTGCGCTGCCCCTGGTATCCCAGATCCGGCCCAACCATCAAGTTTCGTACCAGCAACAGTTCACGCTGTGAAAGGCTCAGCAGCAGTGCGGCGAGGGGGCTCGGCTTTTCTCGCGGCGGCAGGGAAGGCAGCTGACCAGTGAGTTGAAACTGGAGCATCGCCTTCGGGCTTCGTAGCATTTCTTTGATCCGACTTGACTCGCTCATCTGGCACCTATGGATTCTTGGGAATGTCCTGCTATTTTTCCGCAGGACGGGAGTGTCAGGAGCTTGAAAGACAGGTAAAAAAAAGGCCGCGCATCAGCACAGCCTCTTGATGGGCTATGAAGCCCCAGACCGGCGCGCAATCTCCAGTGGGAAGCTGGCCCATAGGGGGAATGGGTGATTGCGGCCATAGTGACCCTGGAAAGGCCAAGAGCGAAATATACAGATCACAGTAGTGGTTCGTTGAACGGCGTTCTCAAAATGAGACCTGTGAAAACTTCTAAACTTGAATTATGACAGCTATCACACAAATGGGTTATTCGCTAGCCAGCAGCACGACGAACGCCATGAATATGGGGGACGTATCGCTCCGGGTTTAACCGGGTAGGAAGCCTTGCCAGATTCACAGGCCGGTTCCAGGCGCGCTGGTTCGCTCCGCTTCGGCCATCGTTGAGGTGAATAGAGCCTGACCTGCGCTCCTTCACCGACAGAAACAGGCTGTGCTTTGTGGTGCTGATGCTGGCGACAGGGGCCGATTCCACCCATCTTTTATTGCCCATCAAGTCATAACGTAGGTAGTGAGCAATCTGATCATCGCCTGTACCTGTAACTAACAGGATTTCCGACCACACATCCCTATGCCAGGTGAGCAGCTGAAGCAACAGGCCCCGGGAAACATTGAAGTTCATACGCGAGCTCCCTCCTTCGGCACGGGGTGCACAGGAGGGACTTCAGGAACGCATCCGTTCTGAGCATCCCAGCTGCGGGGGAGTAAGTCCGGCATCCATTGCAAATTCCATCGGTAGCAATTCAATATCACCGTTATTTGCCCAAGTCGCGGCTTGTTTGAAAGATCCCAGGTGAATCGGGCAAACTGGTCAGTCAGAGCCTCGTCCCGGTAAACAACTACATCCAGCTTGCCGAACAGCCCGCGCCTGAGCATATCCTGTTCACTCAGTGACGGATCGTCCGGCTTGTTCGGGTGGCCAAGACCCAGCATCAGCGAAGTTGAGTCTTGGGTAGGCTCGCGGCGAGCATAAACGGTGGTAAGCATGATGGTAACCTCAGTGTTGGCTTGATGGTCATCATCGGTTGGGAATGGGGGTGGCAGAAGCTCTTGGATTTCGGTTGCCCACGTTTTGTTATCAGAATGAGCTTTTAATCTCCCGTTCGCACAATCCAATCCAAAAAATATGGATCTTCGAGCTCATAACGACCTTGGCCGATGGGTGCGATGTGGGAGCTCCGTCGCAGCCGGTTAACGGCATTTTGTATCGTCGGCACATCAATGTCCTCAAGGCCTAGCCAATTTGCGATATACGAGCGCCCTTCAGCGGTGTACATGCCACCGACGCCGGTGATAATAAATTTGAGGACAGCTTGATCCACCGGCTTTAGTCCATCCCAGTCAGATTGATATGCATCTTCATGTGAGTTGTCCAGCAGATAACTTGTAGCGATGGCAACAATATCGACCCCACCGGTGACGATCAACTGGTCGATAATTTGTCGAAAGTCATATGGGACTTTTTTCACGAGCTTGAACGCCTGGCTCGACGCGTTCACATCAAGCGTCCGGCCTGTTGCGGCATGAAATACGTTGGCCATGTGCTCCAAGTATCCGCGTCCAAACTCGGGAAGAACAATTTGCTGGGAGCTGCTGAACATCGGGGCGTTGCGTCTCTTGAACAGCTGTTGCAAGCCACTGCGGCTGGAACCCGTATAGAGAACGCGCATCTTGTCCCGGTTCTGGTCGATAAGGCCTCGTAGTGCATACACGATGGGCTCAAATCGCGGCTCTGTTGCTAAGTGCTGTACCTCATCAAGCGCCAGCAACACCCGGCGTCCATCTTTCAGCAACTGATCGAACAAATCCTGAATGATATCCAGCTTCTCAGCTTCGCCAGATTTCTCAATTGCGACATTAGCGCCGCCTACAGGCGTGCTGATACCCATACCCCGAATTTTACCAAGAGACTGTTTGATTTTCGCACTGCGCTTAAGCCGTGAAATGCCCTTTCTGAGACCTGCGATCAGGCTGTCAGCAGGATTGTGCTTTCTATCCCAGAAATTCACATACACGTCGATATAGCCCTGCTCAACGGCCATCGGTAAAAGGTCTTGATTCACGAACTCTGTTTTACCCATGCGCCGGGGTGCGAAGAGGGTGAGGGCGGTGGTTGCGCCGATCTCAAACCGATCGAGAATAGACTCGGCCAGGTCTGTGCGCGGGAAGTGCCAGTTTAAAGGAGTGTTTGACATCTTATTAAGCCTTAGTAAGCAGTTCTACCAAATTAGTAATGTGTTCTACTAAAGTCAACTAATCAACTGATAAAATTTGACAGAAGGGTGGTTGTGAGTAGCGGGACGTGCGCAGTTGCGGTCCAGCGCGTGGGAAAACATTTTCCGTGAACACCGCGCCAGGCCTGCTGGTATGCTGATCAGGAGGCCCGCCGCCAACTCTCTCAGGATCGATCTCGATCCCCGTCCAATCCTGACAGAGAGCATCCCATGACCACTGCTACCCGCCGCGCTGCCTCCCTTCGCCCTGGTCAATTCCGCCACCTCATTCGCGTTGCATCTGTAAGTGGGCGCATGCCTGAGCGCGACGTGATGCTGCTGTACCTCACGCACACCACCGGCATCCGCGTTACCGAGCTGGCCTTGCTGGAGGTGGGCGACGTGCTCTACCCCAGCGGGGCCATCAGGCCGGAGGTGTACCTGCGGGCCGAGATAACCAAGGGCTGTAGGGCGCGCAATATCTACCTGACCCAGCCCAAGTGCCTCGCCAGCATTGAGCAATGGATGGCGCTGCGGCTACGTCGAGGCTGGGGCCTCGGCTCCGCTGCTGAGTATCGAGGGCTTCGGCCTGATTCCCGACTGGTCATGACTCACAAGGGCCAAGCCTTCGAGCTGGCATTCAAGCATCGCGAGTTGGAAAGTGGCCCCAAGGTCTACCGTGCCTGTGATGCGCTGCAGCAGACGATCAGCCGCCTCTACCGTCAGGCAGGCATCAAGGCCGGCAGCAGTCACTCAGGGCGACGATCACTCGCCGCCCGAGTATTAGCCGCGACCGGCGATGTAGAGACGGTGCAGACAATCTTGGGCCATCAGCATCTGGATCACAGCAAGCCCTATCTCACGGTAAACCAAGAAACCATTCGACGTGCGTTTGAGCTCGCATTATGATGAAGCATACTTCGCTATAGAGTAGGAGGAATTGTGGAAGTCAAAGAACTGGTTCCGATGAGCCCAGATGCGCTCAGGGCTGAAATGGAATCACGGGGCTGGACTGCTGATTTATTGGCCCAGCGCTGGGGAATGACCAAGCGACGGGTACAGCAGATTGTTGCGGATGCTGATCGTCCACGGTATTACGACGATG